>CAZTOM010000013.1:0-12158 GCA_964615555.1 uncultured Actinomycetaceae bacterium | reverse complement strand
GGACGGTCACCCGTGGGCTCCGCAGCCTCCGTCTCGGTCTCTGTGGGCTCGGTCGGTTCCACCGCGTCGGTGGTCTCGGCCGTGCCGGGAGTGTCCGCCCCGGCGGGCGTGGTGGGATCCGCGCCGCCGTCCTGGGCGCACGCTCCGAGGGCCAGGGTGACCACTGCGGCCACCGCGACCAGTGTAGTGCGGGTCTTCCTCATATGATTCCCCTTCTCTGGTTGGGTCGGCGTCCTCGCCTCCCGGGGTTGGTTACTTCGATTCGCTCACCAGATCGGCGAACAGGGCCTCGCCGCCTGATCTCGCAGGTTCCACGACTCCCTTTTCCGTGACGATCGCTGAGATCAGGTCGTGGGGGGTGACGTCGAAGGCGGGATTGAACGCCGTCGCCGTCGCGGGGGCCGTGCGGACCCCGCCCAACTCCAACACCTCGAGCGCGTCGCGCTCCTCGATGTGGATGTCTTCTCCGGTTGCCGTCTCGGTGTCCACCGTGGAGAACGGTGCCGCCACCACAAACGGGATTCCAGCACGCTGGCAGGCGAGCGCGAGCGCCACGGACCCCACCTTGTTGGCGGTGTCCCCATTGGCAACGATTCGATCCGCGCCGATGATCGCCACGTCGGCGAGGCCCCGCAGGATGGTCGAGGAGGCGGCGCCGTCGGCCTGGATGACGTGCTCGATCCCGTCCTTGGTGAGCTCCCAACTGGTGAGCCTGGAGCCCTGGAGGAGCGGGCGGGTCTCGTCCGCGTAGACCATGCCGAGCTGCCCGCGTTCGTGCAGGTCGTGGATGATGCCGTACGCCGTCCCCCACGCCGTGGTGGCGAGCGCACCGGTGTTGCAGTGGGTCACCACCCGCACGGACTCCTTGCCCGTGGCCTCGAGGATCCAGTCCGCCCCGAGCTTGGAGAGGGCCCGGTTGGCGGCGCCGTCCTCGTCCACGAGGCGCTGCGCCAGCTCGAGCACCCGTTCCACCCCCTCGGGCATCGCGTCCCGGACCTCGGAGACGCCCCATGCGAGGTTCACCGCGGTGGGCCGGGCGTCACGGATCAGGTCCACGTTGCGCTGCAGTTCCGCCTCGTCCCAGCCCTCACGCTGCGCCTGGTTCATCGCCACCACCACACCGAGCGCACCCGCCGCTCCCAGCGCTGGTGCCCCTCGGACCGCGAGCGACTGGATCGCCGCCACCAGATCCGCCACCGTGGTGATCTCCAGGTACTCCTCCCGCGCCGGGAGGACCGTCTGGTCGATCAGGCGAATATGCGGCTGGGGGTTGCGCCGCCACTCGATTGCTACCACCATGAGTTGTCATCTCCCTCGAACAACGTTGTCCGACAACCTGTGGATGCAACCGTAGGGACGCCGGTCAACGGTGTCAAGAGATAGAGTCAAGAGAGATCCTCTTGTTACCGCAGAAACACCGAGCCCCGCCTGAGCAAAGGAGGTTGGATGGCCCCGGGAAAGCTCACTCTCGCCGGCCGGACCGCACAACACCTCCGTGCGGCAATCAGTGCTGGCGACTACACGGCGGGAGGGCGCCTCCCCACGGAGTTCGAGCTCGCGAAGCAAATGGGTGTCTCCCGCTCCACGGTGCGCGCCGCCCTCCAGGAACTCGCAGTTCACGGCCTCGTCCGCACAGAGCACGGCGTGGGGACCTTCGTGGTGGAACAGCCCGTGGTGAGCGCCGGCCTCGAGAAGCTGGACTCGATCACGGAGTCCATCCGATCGATGGGCCGGGAGCCGGGCATGGACTATGCGGGCAGGATCATCCGCGCGGTGATGCCGGAGGAGGCCGCCAGGATGGGCGTTCCCGGCGATACGCAGGTGGTGGAGATGCGGCGGACCATCTACGCGGACCGGGAGGTGATGGCCTTCTCCTACGACCTCATGCCGACCTCGCTCCTCCCCGCTGGGTTCGACGTGGAGACTATCGAGGGCTCCTTGTTCTCCACGATGGTGGAGCGCCTCGGGGTGCACCCCCACCACTCAACGGCGCAGGTCCACGCGGTGCACTCGGAACACGTGGGCTGGGGACCGGAAGCCAACGGCCACGACCTCTTCGTCCTGCTGAACCAGCTCCACTACGACGTGAACGACCGACTCCTCCTCTACTCGCGGACCTACTTCATCGAGGGCCGCTACGAGTTCACCATCCTCCGCGCAACGCCCTGACACCCATCCCGTCATCTCCTCCGCCGCCGAACCCTTGACTGTCCAGACCTCGCCACCTATGTTGTAGGACAACCTCAAGGTTAGGTGGTGACAACCATGCGTCCCTGGCCGAGCGATGACGGCGTCGCTGAACACTTTGATCTATCTGGGCAGGATCCACTGCTGGGCGAACTGGTCCAGGCAACCCGCCTTCTTGGCGCGGATCCGGACCTCGTTCTCCACGGCGGCGGCAACTCCTCGGTGAAGTCCACCGTCACCGATATCACCGGCGCGGTGGTCCCCGTCCTCTACATGAAGGCGTCCGGCTCGGACATGGGGGATGCCACCTCGGAGGCGTTCACCGCCCTGGACCTCCGGCGCCTGCGCGAACTCCTCCCCCCCACCGTGCTCACGGACGAGCAGTTCGAACGCGAGGTGCGTGCCGCCCAGCTCGATCCGGATGCCGCCGCCCCGTCGCTCGAATCACTGGTGCACGCGGCACTCCCCCACCCCGCGGTCCTCCACTCCCACGCGGACATCGTCCTCGCGATCACCGACACCGCAGCGGGCGAGGAGGCCGTCTCCGAGGCCCTCGGGGAGGAGGTCATCGTCCTGCCCTACGGAATGCCCGGGGAGGAGCTCGCCGGCATCGTCCACCGGGCGTGGGCGGAGCACGGAAGCGAGTCCACCACCGGACTCGTGGTGCCCCGCCACGGGCTGTTCACCATGGGGGAGACCTCCCGCGAGGCCTACGAGCGCCACGCCGCGCTTGTCGAGCGTGCCCATGCGTGGGTCACCTCGCGTGGCGGGACCCCCTTCCCCGACGACGGCGGCCCCCAGGCGCCGTCCGTCCCGCCGGGCGCCGACTCGGCAGGAGTGCCGGGCACCGACCCCACAGGCACGCCGGGCACCGACCCCGACGGCATGCCGTCCCTGACCGCACTTGCCCACCTCCGCCGGCTCGTCTCCGACGCCGCGGGGCGGGACATGCTCCTACGCACCCACGCGGATCCGGAGTCCCGGACCTTCGCGTCGGACCCCGCTCTCACCGCCGCCGCAGCCCGCGGCCCGATCACCCCAGACCACGCCACCCGCACCAAGCCAACGCCGCTCGTGGCCCCCGGGGGCTGGCAGGACGGGGAGGACCTCGTGGGGGCGTACGGCGAGGCCTACCGGGCATACGTGGAACGCCACCGCAGCCGCCGGGAACGCTCGCTCACCGAACTCGATCCCGCGCCCCGGGTGATCTACCACCCCGAGCACGGACTGGTGGTCGCAGGAACCTCGGCCCGCGAACTGGGGGTCAACTCGGACATCGCACGCCACACCATGCGGGTGGTGCGCACGGCGGAGAGCCTCGGCGGGTACGAACCCGTGGACGAGGAGCACGTGTTCGACCTCGAGTACTGGAGCCTCCAGCAGGCCAAGATGACCCGGGGCCGCTCCCCGCGTCCCCTGGACGGCCAGGTGGCGGTGGTGACGGGGGCCGCCTCCGGGATCGGCCGGGCCTGCGCCGAGGCACTCCTCGGCGCCGGGTGCGCCGTGGTGGGATGGGACCTGAACCCGGACGTGGCGGACACGTTCGAGACCGAGGCGTGGCTCGGCGTCGAGGTAGACGTCACGGACCGCGCGGCGGTGGAACGCGGCCTCAGGGCGGCAGTGGAGTACTTCGGCGGCATGGACATCCTGGTGGTGGGCGCCGGGATCTTCCCCACCTCCAAACCGCTCGGGGAGATGGAACTGGAGTCCTTCCAGCGCACCATGGCCGTGAACGTGGAGTCCGTGGTCACCCTCTACGGGCTCGCGTGGCCCCTGCTCGAGCACTCCCGCCAGGGCGGGCGCGTGGTGGTGGTGGCCTCCAAGAACGTGATCGCCCCGGGGGCGGGTGCTGCGGCCTACTCCAGTTCCAAGGCGGCGCTCACCCAGCTCAGCCGGGTGGCTGCACTCGAGTGGGCTCCCAAGGGGATCCGCGTGAACCTCATGCACCCGGACGCGGTGTTCGACACCGGGCTGTGGACACCCGAACTGCTGGCCGCCCGGGCCGAGCACTACGGACTGACCGTGGAGCAGTACAAGCGGCGCAACCTGCTGAAGACCGAGGTCAACGCCGCCACCTGTGGCGCCATGGCCCTCACCATGGTCACCGAGCCGTTCCGGTGCACCACCGGGGCGCAGGTTGCCATCGACGGCGGCAGCGACCGCACCATCTGAGCGAAACGAATCCCGAGGAGGAGACATGCAGCATGCGTCCATGGGGAACGTGGAGTACCGCAACGGCGACCACGGCCCCGCCTACCTGATCGAGGGCCCCAGCGCGGACATCGGGGTGCTGCGCCTGCGCGCGGGCGACGACATGGTCAACCACATCCACCGGCACTGCGACGAGTCGTTCATCGTGGTGGAGGGGGAGGTCACGCTCTATGTGGAGTGCGGGGAGCCGCTCCTCATGCGGGAGGGCGATGTGGCCCGCTGCGCCCCGGGAGAGATGCACTACTTCCGCAACGAGTCCGGGGCGCCCATGAGGCTCGTCTTCATCAAGTCGCCCCAGTCCCCCGGGGACACGATCCCGATCCCCTGGACCCCGGGCGAGCCCCCGGTAACCGTCCCCGACGACGACGGGTGAGTTCCGTCGTCGCCCCCCACCCCGGCACACCCGTGGGGGTGCGCGAACGATCCGTGAGGGTGCGCCACAAGGCACCGTGAGGGTGCGCCACACATCCCGGCACCGTGCCGACCACAGGCAGCGAAGTTGAGAAAAGGAGAAGGACATGGCTGATCTTGAGGGCAACATCGCCTCGAAGGACTACGGACTGGACACGCCGCAGGAGATGGGCTCGTTCCATGTGAAGGGCGCGAGCAACTACGACTACGGCATGAAGAACCGCCTGGCGCGGATCTTCGGCGAGGACGGGCGCACCGTGATGCTCGCCTTCGACCACGGCTACTTCCAGGGCCCCACGCGGGGTTTGGAGCGGGTGGACCTGAACATCGTGCCGCTCGCCGAGCATGCGGATGCGCTCATGGCCACCCGCGGGATCATCCGCACCGTGGTCCCGCCCACGGGCCAGGCCCTCGTGCTGCGGGCCTCGGGGGGTCCCTCGATCCTGAAGGACCTGTCCAACGAGCGCACCGCGATGGCGATGGACGACGCCGCCCGGATCGATGCCTCCGCGGTGGCGGTCCAGGTGTTCGTGGGCGGGGAGTGGGAGACCCAGTCCATCCAGAACATGACCACCCTGGTGGACGAGGGCCTGCGGCTGGGGATCCCGGTGCTCGGGGTCACCGCGGTGGGCAAGGAACTCACCCGGGACGCCCGCTACCTGGGCCTGGCCACCCGCATGATCGCGGAACTGGGGGCGCAGTTGGTGAAGACGTACTACTGCGAGGAGGACTTCGAGAACGTCACGGCCGCCTGCCCCGTCCCCGTCATCATGGCCGGGGGCAAGAAGCTGCCCGTGAAGGACGCCCTCACCATGGCATGGAACGCGATCGACCAGGGCGCCGCTGGCGTGGACATGGGCCGCAACATCTTCCAGCGCCAGGATCCCGCCTCCATGATCCAGGCCGTACGCGGCGTGGTCCACGACGGCCTATCCCCCGAGGACGCCGCCCAGATGTACGCCGACCTCTCCGGCGGCAAGGACGACTGAGCGCCAGGAAGACCGAGGACAGACCGTGAGCGTTGACCGACCAGATCCGCGCCTCATCGCCTCCGTGGCGCAGGGCATCCGGGAGAGGGTGCTCGAGCACTCGATCAAGAACAACGGCGGCTACATGAGCCAGGCCTGCTCGGCGGCCGAGCTGCTCGCCACCTGCTACGGCGGGGCGGTGCGGCTCGGCCCACTGGACGAGGCCTCCACCCCGCCGCCCTTCGAACGGGTCCCCGCACCGGGCACGCCCCTCTACACGGGCGCAGGAGTGCACGGCGAGAAGGCACCGGATCTGGACCGGTTCATCATCTCCCCGGCGCACTACGCCCTGGTGGTCTACGCGGCCCTGATCGAGGTGGGCCGGCTGGCCAAGGATGCGCTCGACCACTTCAACGCGGACGGCTCAACGGTGGAGATGATCGGGGCCGAGCACTCCCCCGGCTTCGAGACCACCACCGGCTCCCTCTCCCAGGCGATCTCGCAGGCCGGCGGGATCGCGCTCGCGCGGCGGCTGAAGGGGGAGTCGGGCCGGACCTGGGTGTTCATGAGCGACGGCGAGTTCCAGGAGGGCCAGACCTGGGAGGCGTTCCAGGCTCTCTCCTTCCACGGGCTGGACACGGTACGCGTGATCGTGGACGTGAACCTCGCCCAGTGCGACGGCCCCATGGACCAGGTGATGGTGATCGAACCACTGGCGGAGAGGCTGCGGGCCTTCGGGGCCTCGGTGGACTGCGTGGACGGGCACAATATCCCCGCGTTGATCGAGGCGATGGACCGCCCCGCCGATCCGGGCAGGCCCCACGTGGTGCTCGCGTACACCGATCCCGTCCGGGGCCTGCCGCTGCTGAACGAGCGGCGCCCGGTGCTGCACTACCTGCGCTTCACGGGCGAGGACGAGAAGGAGCGCTACGCGCAGGCGTACGCCGAGATGGTGGGGAGGGACGTCTGATGGCCGAGAAGGTTGACGGGGCGGCCGCCGGTGCGGGCGGCACGGTGGCGGGCGAGGCAGCCGCACGGAATGGCGGTACCGACGGTGCGGCCACGAACGGGGCCGCAGGGGTGGAGATCGTGCGCCGCCCGCACGTGGAGAACTTCATCCGTTGGAGCGCGGACAAGCCCAACGTCCTGGTGCTCACCGCTGACCTCACCAACTCCTGCGAGGTGGGCAAGTGGCGCGACACCTACCCGGAGCGCTACTTCTCCATGGGTATGGCCGAGCAGAACATGATGGGGTTTGCGGCGGGGTTGGCCCGCGAGGGCTTCGAGCCGTGGCTGCACACCTTCGCGGTGTTCCTCTACCGGCGCCCGCTGGACCAGTTGCTCATGTCCGTGGCCTACCCCGCGCTACCCGTCAGGCTGATCGGCTTCCTGCCGGGCGTGACCACGCCCGGCGGGGTGACCCACCAGGCCATCGATGACCTCGCAGTCATGCGGGCCGTGCCCAACATGACCGTGCTCTCCACCGGGGACGCCACCGAGGTGGAGTCGGTCCTGGACGTGATCCACGCCCAGCCGGGCCCCGTCTACGTGCGCATGCTGCGCGGCGAGATGCCCCGCCTCTTCCCGCAGGACGAACCGTTCGAGCTGGGGAGGTGCCGCGACCTGACGCCAGGAAACGGGCCCCAGACCGAGGTGCTGGTCCTCACGGAGGGCATCTGCACGGAGGAGGCACTGCGGGCCCTCCCGATTGTCCGCGAGCGCGGCGTGGCCGTGCGGCACCTGCACATCTCCACCCTCAAGCCGTTCGACGATCCCGTGGTCCTCGAGGCACTCGCCGGTGAGCACCGCGTGGTCATCACCATGGAGAACCACCTCCGCGTGGGCGGGCTCGGCTCGGCCGTGGCGGAGGTGCTCGCGGAGCAGGGTGCCGGAGGTCCCCTCATCCGCCTGGGGCTGGATGACACCTACGCTCACGGCGCCTCGCAGAAGTACCTGCTGGCGGAGTACGGGCTGGACGCGAACGCGCTGGTCCGCGCGGTCGAGCGCGGCCTGGGGCGCGATCTCGGGATCGACGAGTCGGACCTCGCCGAGGTGCGCGTGGTGGACGTCCACTCCTCCGCGAAGGCCGAGGCGCTGTGAGCGGCAGGCACGCACCCACGGACGGAGGGGGCCCCCGCAACGTGGGCGGCGCCGTCGGGAGGGATCCGAGCCGACTGTACGTGCGCTACCGGATCACCGGCCGGGACGTGGCGGAGGTGGCAGAGGCGATCCGCGTGGAGCAGACCATCGAGTTTCCCGTGGACCTTGCCGCCCACTGGATCCGGACGGACGTGGTGGGCGCTGTGGAGGAGACCGGGCCGGACTCGGTGGTGGTCTCCTACGCACCCGGGGTCATCGCCGGTGGCCTCACCCAGTTCCTCAACGTGCTGTGGGGGAACGTCTCCCTCTTCGAGGGAGTCCGCGTGGAGGCGATCCAGCTTCCCGACGGCGCCGCCTCCCTGCGTGGACCGCGCTTCGGTACCAGCGGGTTGCGCGAGGTGTTCGCAGCGCCCAGACGTGCCCTCCTCGTGACGGCCCTCAAGCCCATGGGCTCCTCCTCCGCCGAACTGGCCGGCGCTGCCGGCACGCTCGCGGCTGCCGGGATCGACATCATCAAGGACGACCACTCCCTGGGCGACCAGCCGTGGTCCCCCTGGTACGAACGGGTGGCGCGCTGCTCCGAGGCTGTGGCGGAGGCCAACTCGCGGACGGGCGGCCGCGCCGTCTACATGCCCTCCCTGAACGTCCCGGCACCGGAGGTGCATGAGCGGGCGCACGCAGCGAAGGAGCTCGGCGCGGGCGCCCTCATGGCACTGCCGGGTATCAGCGGCTTCGATTCCATGCGGGCCCTTGCTGACGACGACTCGCTCGCCCTGCCCCTCATGAGCCACCCCTCGATGCTCGGTTCCCTGATGGTCAACCGCAGCCAGGGGATCTCGCACGGCCTGGTCCTTGGCCTCCTCAACCGCCTCGCGGGCGCGGACCTGTCCGTGTTCCCCAACCATGGGGGACGCTTCGGGTTCTCGCAGGCCGAGTGCGCGGAGATCCGGGATGAGGCCGCTGCCCCGCGTGACACTCTCCTAGCCACGGTCCCCGCCCCTGGCGGGGGCATGACTGTGGAACGGGTGCCCGAGCTGCTGGAGTTCTACGGCAATGACGTGGCACTGCTGATCGGAGGAGCGCTCCACCGAGGAGATCTCGCCGCGAATGCGTGGCGGATGAGGGAAGCGGTCGAGTCCGCGGGGTGATCCTGGGATGGTGCGGCCGCCTCCATTCACCCGTTTGGGAGCGGCGGCGGCAGCCGTAGCGGGGCCGTTTAGCGCTCACGGGGGCGGCGGCGGCCCTCCTTGACCTCGGCGCGGATGCGCTTGGCCTTCAGGCGGCGCTCCACCGATCCGCGGGTGGGCCGGGTGGAGCGGCGCACCGGCGGCGGGGGTGCAAGGCCCTCCCTGAGGAGTGCCACCAGGCGTTCCCGGGCCGCCACACGGTTGCGGCGCTGTGAGCGGGTCTCGGAGGCGTCGATGATGAGGGACGCGCCGGAGAGGCGGCCCCGCAGGCGGCGCAGCACCCGTTCGCGCTGCTGCTCGGAGAGCGCCGCGGAGGCCGCCACATCGAAGGTGAGCTGCACGCGCGAGCTCGCGGTGTTCACCCCCTGGCCCCCGGGGCCGGAGGAGTGCGTGAACCGCTCCACCAACTCCCCAGCCGGGATCACCAGGCCGCCGGGGATCCCCGGGCCCGGTTCGATGCGCAACTCGTCCACTCCCCCAGTCTCGCAGGATGGGTGGGGGTGTGGGTCGAAGGAGTCTGGGTTGAAGGGATGTTGGTTTAAGGGATGGCGGGTTTAGGGGATCTTGGGCTCGGGCGACTCGGTCTCGAGGACCTCCCAGCCCTCCTCGGCGTCCTGGGCGTCCGCGTGGGCGCGGGCGTCCATGCCGTCCAGGGGGTAGCCGAGCGCGAGGTTGGTGGGGCACACGTCCGCCGCTGCGGTGCCCACGAGCACGCCTCCCACCAGCAGCTTCAGCAGTCCGCCATCGCCGCGGATCAGCTTGATCACCCCGCACAGGGCCACCAGGCCACCGATGCCGGCCTTGCCGATCCGGAATTCGTCGGAGTTGAGTAGTCGTACGATCTCGCGCGTGTCCATGTGAGCCTCCTGATTTCCACGATAACCCGCGGGGAGGGGCGGCGCGCGGGGATGGGAGGGGCGGCGCTGCGGGGATGGGAGGGGCGGCGCTGCGGGGTGGGAGGGGCCGCGCTGCGGGGGTGGGTGGGGCGGCGCTGCGCAGGTCTCTCCACAGCGGGCGCCGGTGCACCGCTCTCCACAGATTCGCGGCCGGGAGTCCGGGACCGAAGCGAGGGGTTTCAGGCTGGGGGCACCAGATCCACGGAAGGAGTCCCCATGACCGCCACAGTCCACCCCCTGCCCAGCACCGAGGTCCCGGTGGTGCCACCCCGCGTGGGAAAGCCGTGGGACCTGACGGACTTCGAGGGGATCGTGGCCGGAGTGCGCGACGGCCTGGACCTCGAAAAGATCGCCGCAGCGATTGGGCGCCGGACCAACTCTGTGCCCGCGCAGCTTCGCAAGCTCCTGCCGCACGATCAGCGCGGTGCCCACGGTGATGTGGCCCGCCAACTCCTCGCGGAGCACCTGGAGGACCCGAACTACGACTGGCGGGCCGAGCTCGCGCGGCCCGCGCCGGCCCGACCGATCGTGGTGGAGCAACGCCACGGCTTCGCGGGATTCGAGCGGGATGACCTCATCCCTCTCGTGCACGCGGTGCTGATCGCAGGGAGCGCGGTGCCTGAGGAGATGCGCTCGGAGGCCGTCAAGATCGCCACCGTACTGAACCTGTGGCACCGCATCGAGGAGTTCCGGCGGGACCACCTCTACCAGCGCCCCGGCATGGAGATGAGCTTCGATGAGGTAACACGGGAGGCGCGGCAGTGGTCGGAGTTCCACAACGGGAGCCGCCTCTACGGTGCCTCGCATCCCTGGAGCGAGCGGGAGTACGCCTATTTCTAGGGAGGAACGGGTGGGAGAGCATGAGGGACGGGTTGATTGGTGTGCGGGCAGAATGGAATGGCACAGGTGATGCTTTGCTGTCAAAACTCATGACGCTACGCTGTCATCATGCGTACCACCGTGACCCTGGATGCTGACGTGGAGCAGATTATCCGCCGCAGGATGCGTGAGAAGGGCGTCTCCTTCAAGCAGGCGCTCAACGATTCAGTGAGGGAGGGCGCGGCCGGGGCGCGCCCTCCCCGAGCCTTCACCTCCCCTGTGTTCAACATGGGAACTCCCAGCGTTCCGCTCACCAAAGCGCTCCACCTCGCGGCCCAACTGGAGGATGAGGGGATCATCGGGAAGATGGAGCGCGGCGTATGAGGATCGTCGATGCAAACGTGTTGCTCTACGCAGTCAACTCCGGTGCGCACCAACACGAGGAGTCCCGTAGGTGGCTTGAGGAAGCACTCGGCGGAGCAGACACCGTGGGATTCACGTGGAACGTATCGCTCGCCTTCCTTCGGGTCAGTACCCATGCGGGCGTCTTTCCGCGCCCTCTATCCGTGGAGGAAGCCGTGGAGACACTGGCGGCCTGGCATACATCGCCCGCAGGGCTGACCGTGGAACCCGGCCCGGGGCACGCACGGATCCTGTCCGAACTCCTGTTGGCCCGCGGCACGGGAGGCAACCTCGTACCGGACGCCCACCTCGCTGCGCTTGCCCTGGAGACGCGCTCCGAGATCGTCAGCTTCGATGCGGACTTCTCCCGGTTTGCGGGTATCCGGGCACGCACGCCCGGTCAGGTGCTGGCCACCTACCGGTAGGAGCCTCCGACGTCCCAGTCAGCGGCGGGCATGGCAGCAGGTACTGGAGGAGCACAGACTCGGATTCCAGATGGGGGCTCGGGGGGCAGACGCGATGTGCCGGGCACTGGCAGTCATGGAGGACTGCCAGCGTCCGGCACATTGAGGTCCTTCGAGAGCCACGGCCGGTACTGCCGGACCGTGGCTCAGGGGTGGATCAGTCGTCGAGGACGAACGTCACCTCGAGAACCACGTGGTACTGCGAGATCTGGCCGTTGCTCAACTCCACCTTCTTCTCCTTGATCCACGCACCGGAGACACCGCGCAGGGTCTCGGAGGCGCGCTCGATACCGGCCTTGATGGCGGCGTCGAAGCTCTCGGGGGAGCGCGCGGAGATGGTGGTCACGCGTGCGATGCTGGCGGTCATTGTTCCTCCTGGGATCGAAGGTCGCCGCTGGGTGCGGCCGGGTATCCCACCCTTCCGGATGAACCGGACCCCCGCATCACAGGATGGTCACGGTGCGCAAACCCTCACCCCTCCCCCGCCCCGTGTTCACACGAGCACCACGAGGA
>CAZTOM010000012.1:19742-23142 GCA_964615555.1 uncultured Actinomycetaceae bacterium | reverse complement strand
GCGCGTATCGTTGTCCCACGGGAGGTGCGAATGTCAGAGATGTGGGACCAGCGTGAGGAGGCCAACCGCGCGGATCGCGGTGAATCTCCCGCGGAGCGGTTGGACCGCAACTGGGCGGAATTGCTCCAGGAGCTGCGCGTCACCCAGACCGGCATCCAGATGCTCGGCGGCTTCCTGCTGGTGCTGCCGTTCCAGAGCCGGTTCCCGGAGCTGGGGCCCGAGCTTCGCGCCGTCTTTCTCGTCTCCTTCTCCTCCGCCGTGCTCTCGGTGTTCTTTGTCCTCTCCCCCGTGGTGATGCACCGGGTGCTCTTCCGCAGCCGCCGCAAGGACGTGATCGTGCGCATGGGGAACCGCCTCGCCCAGATCGGCCTCACCCTGCTCGCCCTCACAATGGTGGGGGTGGTGGCCCTCACGTTCGGCGTGGTGATCGACGAACGTGCCGCACTCATCGCCGGAGTCATCGCGGCCGTGGTGGGCAGCATCCTGCTCTGGGGACTCGCAGGCTTCGCCGCTCTCCGGCATGCCCCCGGGGAACCCTATGGGGAACCGGGCCGGGAGGAGTCATGATGGGAGCCAACCTCGCCGCCGGGCGCACGCGATCCGCGTCGCTGCGGCACCTCGCGGCCGCCGCTGCGCTATCGCTCACGTTCGCACTCACCGCGTGCGGCGGCGAGGAAACCGTGGTCATCCCCACCGGGCCGGGCGGACCGGGGAGCTCCAGTGCGGCCGATCCGGAGGACCCCACCGGCGCCAACCCGAGCGGGGCGCCCACCCCTGACCCCACCGCCGATGCCACCGGACCAACCCCAACCCCGGGGGGAGGGGACGGTCCAACGGGAGACTCGCCGTCGGGAGGGAGTGGCCCAACGGGAGACTCGCCGTCGGGAGGAGACGGGCCAACGGAAGGGCCGCCGTCAGGAGGGGGCGGGCCAACGGAAGGGCCGCCGTCGGGAGGGAATGCGCCAACCCAGGGATCGCCGTCGGGGGGCGGGACGGGTGCCAGCCCCACGCCGCCGCCGCTGGCGGACGGCTCGCGGTACTGGTCGGACCTGGAGGTGGGCGAGTGCCTCGATTCGGGGGAGTTCACGGAGCCGGGCTCGGACTCGTTCTACCTGACGGTGGACTGCGCGCAGCCGCACGATGCGGAGGTCTACGCACGGGTGGTGCTGAGCTCGTGGGCGAGTGAGTCCGCGGTACAGGAGGAAGCGGACCGGTTGTGCGGGGAGGAGTTCGCGCCGTTCGTGGGGGTGGACTGGCGGGAGTCGGAGCTCGCGTACTACTACCTCTACCCGCTGCGGGCCGACTGGCGTGACTTCGGGACCAGGGAGGCACTGTGCGTGGTGGTCTCCGAGAGCCCGGTGAGCGTGAGCATGGCCGGATACGCTCGGTAGTCACAGCGGAAGGATCCCCATGCCCCCCGGATTTGCGGAAGCAGACTTCTTCGGACTCCCCTCCCACCTGCTGCGGTTGCGCTCGTTGCGGCGCTCGGTGCCCGTGGAGCTGGACGCGCCGCTCGTGGAGGTAGCCACCTCCCCCGAACCCACCCCGTTCGACCGCCGCCTCGAGCTCGACTACCGCCGCGCCCGCCCCCGCATGGACTGGGGCGGCGCGTTCACGTGCGCCTGGTTCCACGTGACCGGGCAGGTGCCCGCCGGTACGCGCGGGCGCGTGGCCCTCCTCCTCGACACCGACGGCGAGGGCACCGTCTACTCCCGGGCCGGTGAGCTGGTCACCTCGATCTCCTCGCGCGTCTCGCCCGTGGAGCTGCTGAGCTGGCAGCGCGGGAAGAACATCCTCCCGCTGGACGACCCCCGCCTCATCGACGAGTCCGGCCGCTACGACGTCTGGGTGGACGCCTCGTTCAACGGGAAGCTCGTCCAGCCGTTCGGGCGGGCGCGGATCCGCCGGCTGGCGCTCGTGGAGCTGGACGAGGACCGCGAGGAGTTCGCCGCCGAGTACCTGGCCGGCATGGGGATGCTCGTGACCGCCTCGCGCAACCCGCACGTGGCCGAGGCTGCCCCGGCGGAGGTGATCGAGGCAGCGCTCGACTCCGCGTGGGACGCGTGGAAGATGGGCGACGCCCACGCCGCCCGTATGGCGCTGAAGCCCGCCCTCCAGGGCGCCCCGTTCCCGGACCTGAAGCTCACCGCGGTGGGGCACGGCCACCTGGACCTCGCCTGGCTGTGGCCGGTGCGGGAGACGCGCCGCAAGGCCGTGCGGACCTACGCCTACCAACTGCGCCAGCTCCAGGAGTACCCCGGTGCCGTGTACGGGACCAGCCAGCCGCAGCAACTCGCGTGGATCGAGGAATCGCACCCGGAGCTGCACGCGCAGGTGGTGGAGGCGATCACCGAGGGTCGGATCGAGCCACAGGGTGGCTTCTGGGTGGAGCCGGACACGAACGTCCCGAGCGGGGAGTCCCTCATCCGCCAGGCCGTCTACGGCCAGCAGTACTGGGAGCGCACCATCGGGCGCACGGTGGACGTGTGCTGGCTGCCGGACACGTTCGGCTACTCCGCGAACCTGCCGCAGATCATCCGCGGCGCCGGCATGGACTCCTTCCTCACCATCAAGCTCACGTGGAACGAGGTCACCACCTTCCCGCACCGCTCCTTCGTGTGGCGCGGAATCGACGGCTCCGAGGTGCTGGTGCATATGCCCCCGGAGGGCAACTACAACTCCTCGGCGGCGCCCGTGGCGATCTCCGCCACCCACCTCGACTACCCCGAGGCGGACGTGGCCCCCGAGGCGCTGCTGGTCTACGGCTCCGGCGACGGCGGCGGCGGGCCCGGCGCCATCCACCACTCCATGCTGCGGACGGGCCGGTCCCTGCCGGGCCTGCCAGCCGTGGAGCACGGCACGGCCGCCGCCTTCTTCCAGCGGCTCGCCCAGTGGTGGGACCGCCTCCCCCTGTGGGACGGCGAGCTCTACCTGGAGAAGCACCAGGGCACGTACACCACGCAGTCGGACATCAAGAAGTGGAACCGGCGCAATGAGTTCGCCCTCCACGACCTCGAGTACCTGGGCGCCCTCGCATGGTGGGCGGGCGAGGCCGACTACCCGCGGGCGTTGTTGGAACGGACTTGGCGCGACCACCTGCTCTTCCAGTTCCATGACATCCTCCCCGGCTCCTCGATCCGCCGCGTCAACGCGGAGACCGTGGAGCGCCAGGAGGAGATCAACGCCGAGTTGCACTCGGCCGTGCGCTCTGCCCTCACGACGACGGAAGCTGGGTCCCGTACGGAGGGTGCGGGGGCGTCGTCGGGCGGGGTGCGTACGGAGGGCGGGCCCCGTACGGAGGGTGCGGGGGCGTCGTCGGGCGGGGCGCGTACGGACGGTGGGGTGCGTACGGAGGGTGCGGGGGCGTCGTCGGAAATACCGACGAATATCGGCAACAGCC
>CAZTOM010000012.1:15057-19642 GCA_964615555.1 uncultured Actinomycetaceae bacterium | reverse complement strand
ATACCGACGAATATCGGCAACAGCCACGGGGGGTGGTTTGTGAACACCACACCGGTGCGGCGGGCCGGGCACGTGAAGGTGCGCGGGGAGTGGCGTACCTACGAGGCGGGGCCGTTCGAGACGGTGGCGCTGCACCCGGAGTCGGGCGTGGGTGGGGTGGTGGCCACCGACCTGACGCTCGCCAACCAGCACGTGGCGGCGCACTGGAACGAGGAGGGCGCGCTCGTCTCGCTGACCGCGCACGGGCGCGAGTTCGCGGCCGGGGAGCTGAACCGGCTGGTGGTGCACCGCGACCAGTGGAGCTACTACGACGCGTGGGACATCAACCAGGACTACCGGGAGAAGCGCGCGGAGGTGCTGCGGCCGGAGTCGGTGGAGCTCCTGCAGGACGGGCCGCGGGTGATCCGGCGCTCCCGCTACCGCCACGGCCGCTCGCTGGTGCAGCAGGACGCGGTGCTCACCGCGGACGCGAAGTACCTCTCGTTCGAGACGCGGGTGGAGTGGCGCGAGACGTGGCGGATGCTGCGGGCGGAGTTCACACCCACGGTGTGGTCGGAGGAGGTGACGTGCGACATCCAGCTCGGGACCCTGAAGCGCTCGACGCTGGAGGATACGGACGCGCTGCGGGCCCAGTTCGAGGTGTGCGCGCACCGCTGGGTGGACGTGACGGCGCCGGACGGATCGGCGGGGTTCACGCTGATGAACGACTCGAAGTACGGGCACCGGGCCAAGTCCGGGCTGATCTCGCTGAACCTGCTGCGCTCGCCTGTCTACCCGGACCGCAAGGCCGACCGTGGCCGGCACGAATTCCGGTACGCCATCTACCCGCACCTGGGGGCGGTGGAGGACTCCGAGGCCGCGGCGCTGGCGCTGGACTTCAACGCGCCGGTGCTGGTGGGCAGCGGTGCCGTGCCCGCCTGGCTGGGAGGTGCGGGTCAGGCGGGCGCGGCGGTAGGCGCGGCGGTAGGCGCGGCGGCTGGTGAGGTGGCTGGCGTGGGTGAGGCCGGGGCGGCTGGCGTGGGTGAGGCACCGTTCGTGGTTGTGGGGGACGGGGTCTGGCTGGACGTGGTGAAGGCCTCCGAGGACGGGGAGTCGTTGGTGGTGCGTCTGCACGAGACCCGTGGCCGCGAGGCAGAGGTGGAGCTGGATGTGCGCCTGCCCTACTCCTGGGTGACGGAGTGCGACCTGCTCGAGCGGCCGATCCCGGGGGTGGGGCGCCGGCGGGTGGGGCTGAAGAGCCTCGCCTTCACGCCCTTCCAGATCCGCACGCTCCGCTTCGAACGCTGACGGTGCGTGATAGCTACCGCGAGGGTGCGTGATAGTTACCGCGAGGGTGCGTGATAGTTACCGCGAGGGTGCGTCATAGTTGCCGCGAGGGAGCGTGATAGTCACAGCCCGGGGGCGTGGGAGCGGGCCGCTTCTAGGAGGTCAGGCATCTCTCGCTCGGGCACGCGGTACCAGTGCAGCGGGATCAGGCCGAGCACGCAGGATGCCGCCGGCACGAGGGTGATCGACATCCACAGCAGGTCCCGCATGCTGTCCGTGACCTCGGCGCCCTTGGTGTAGGCCGCGGCCACGAGGAACGCACCAAAGACTGCGGTCGCGATCGCGCCCGCGGCCTTGGACACGAAGGTCAACCCGGCGAAGCTCGCGCCGTCGGAGCGCAGGCCGGTGAGGCGCTCGCCGTCGTCGGCCGAATCGCCGATCATGCGGGTCTGGGTGACCGCATAGATGCCGATCAGCACCCCGGAGACGGCGAGGAGGCCCAGGACCACGGGGAGGTTGCCGTATCCCGCGAGGAAGAGGGCCAGGTACACCGCGGCAGACACCCAGGTGGACCAGATCATGAGGGTGCGGCGGCTCATCCGGGCCAGCAGCACGGGGCTGAGTACTGCCCCGAGCACGGTCCCCACCACGATGGCGCCGCCGAGGAGGGAGAACATGCCCTCGTCCCCGAACACGGCTGCCGCGATCACGGCACCGCCCACCTGGATGACGTTTCGCCCGAACCCGAGCACGGAGGAGGCGAGCACCAGGAGCAGCGAGCGGTTTGCGCCGATGGCTCGAAGTTGCTCGCGAACGGGCTCGGGGCGGCCTCCGGGGACCACCTTCTCCCGGGTGCCGAAGAACGCGAGCGTGAACAGTCCCATGCCGATCGCGGCGGCGAGCACGGCCGTGGGGAGCCAGCCGGCGCCGGCGTCCCCGCCACCCAGGGCGCGGGCCACCGGCACCCCGAACAGTGTGACGAGGGCGAGCGCCAGCATGCCGAGCGCGCGGGCGATCGAGACCAGGGCCGTGCGGGAGCGGTTGTCCGTGGCGATTGTGTTGGTGAGGGACCAGTAGGGCACGTGGCAGAGCGTGTACGCCACGTCCCAGAGCAGGTAGATCGCGCCCACGTAGGCCACCTGCCACCCTGGTGGCAGTGTTTCGGGGACCGCGAACAGCGCCACCGAGAGCGCCGCCACGGGCAGCGCCGAGAAGACGATGTACGGCCGGAACCGACCCCACCGGGTGCGGGTGCGGTCAATCACCACGCCAAGGACCAGGTCATTCACCGCGTCCCAGATCCGCGCCGCAGTCAGCACCACCGTGAGCGTGGCGATCATGGCCGTGGAGAACCCCACGCCCTCCACCAGGTACACGAGCAGGTAGAGGTTCACCACGTTGAGCAGCAGGTTCTGCCCGAATCCTGCGAGTCCGAACGCGAGGCGCTCACGCGTGTCCATGGACCAAACGTACAGCGGGGCCAGCGCGGGGCTTACGCCGCTGGAGCCGCGCGCGAGCGGGGATTGGCCGCTGCGCGCCTCGGTTCTCGATCCGGGTCCACGTGTGCCGGGGGCAGGAACCACACCTGACCCGGGGACCCCCGGACCTCGACCTCCCAGCCGTCACGGTGGATCAGGTGGTGGCACCGGGAGCAGAGCAGGACGCCGTTCGACAGGTCCGTCCGCCCCTGGTGGCGCCACCACCACTTGATGTGGTGCGCCTCCACGAAGTAGGTGGTGCCGCACATGGCGCATCCGCCGTCCCTCTCCCCGAGGGCAAGGACCTGCGCCCGGGTGAAGCTCCGAACCCGGTGCCCCAGGTCCAGGGGGATCGAGTTGGTGCCAAACACCGCTGGGATGAGGTCCGCGCTCGCCGCAAGGCGCCGAGCAGCCCCCGCAGAGATTGGCTGGGTGATGCCGTCGATGGTGGCCACACCGCTTCCCTCCGCTCGGCCCTCGAGGTCCGCAAGGTCCATGCGCACCACCATCGTGGTCTGTGGGAGGGAGAAGCCGGTGTCCTCACAACCTCGGACATGGCGGATGAAGTCAACGAGCGCATCCGCCTGGAGTTGGGCGATCGTGCGCGTCTCGGGAGGCGCGGCCGCCGTGTTCGGACCGTTGGCGATCGCACCGTTGGCGGCCGTTGGACCGTTGACCGCCGTGTTCGGATCGTTGATGGCTGCGGCAGCACCGTTGGTGGCTGCGGCACCACCCGTCGGATCACTAGCTACGGAGTTCCGATCGTTCCCAGCGGCGACAGTATCCTCCGGACCACCTGCGGCTGCGGCAGGGCATTCGGATCCGTGGGGCGCAGGAGGATCCTCCTGCTTCCCGTGAGGGAGGTTGTTCCCGCGCGCCGCCCGCATCCGGGACTCTGCATAGTCCTGCAGGGCAAGCTTGATCGGCGCCCCGGAGACCGGATCGAAGAGGCCCCGCAGGTGCAACATCCCATTCCTGTCCTCGCGCATCACGAGAGATCGGGACGCGTACTGGTCCTCCTCCTTGGGCTCCAAGCCGTCCGGATCGAGGCGGGCCTCCGCGTAGCGCACCAACTTCTCGAGCTGGGCGAGCGGGAATTCTGCGGCCTGCCGGGAGAGCAGGGTCTCAGTGGCCTCGAGTTCGATGGGGTTCGCGCGGGGGGCCACCCGGTCCAGCATCGCGATGATCATGTGGGCCGCATCCACACCGATCCGCCCCGCATGCAGTGCGTCCGCCACGTGGGGGTGCGCCGCGGGCAGGAGCTCACCCGTCAGCGACTGCCGGGATGCCGTCCCCTCCCCGACCTTCTGCAGCTCCACCGCCCGGCCCACCTTGCCGCCGCGGGATTCGGCCACCATCCGTACCGGTGAGGCGAAACCGGATCTCTTTGCCAGACCCTCCGAGCGCGCCTCCACGGGCGACCGCCGCGCGATCTCTCCGGCCACCACCGCCCCGAGCGTCTCCACACGCTTGGTCACCTCGCCGAGCGCACCCAGCACCGCGACCAGCCCGCCATCGGTCATCTCCCTCACCGCCGACGACGGATCCTCCTCCAACCCCGCCCTAGCCGGAATCGCCCCAGCCCAGGCGTGCGCGAGCGCCGCGACTGCTGCGCCGAGCTGATCCACCTGTGCTGCCATGACTCCAGCCTGTCAGCGGGGTCTGACAGAAACGAACGTATGTTCGAATTCTGTGAGTGTGATCTGGAACACATTCAGTGAAACGCCGGAATTCGGGGCGATCCGCACACGCGGGACGCACTAGGGGGTGGCGTGGGCCCCGCGCCCTGTCTGCCGGTCGGAACGAGGGCGCGTCGGGAGGGACGACGACGCAGGGCACCT
>CAZTOM010000012.1:0-14957 GCA_964615555.1 uncultured Actinomycetaceae bacterium | reverse complement strand
CCGTACGAAAGGCAGCGCCCGCCGTCGGGAGGGACGACGACGCAGGGCACCTCCCGTACGGGAGACGGGCGGGCGCTCAACTCAGGCCGCGCGCCGCACCCGGCGCCTACGGGCATCAGTCGGTCATCAACGCATATGCGCTCACGCGCCGGATGCGCAGTGACACCAGCCAGGTCATCACCAGAGCGAAGGCTAGGATCAGCGCCGCGATGCCGCCCACCTGCAGCCAGTTTGTGGTGAGCTCCACCTTGAGGATCCCAATTCCGCGCAGGAGGGCGGCCAGCAGCGGCGCCATGAGCACACCGCCGAGAACGGCACCGAGCCCCGCCCCCACCCCCACGGCGGGGAGGATGGTCCACCGTGTCTGGCGGCCCAGTTCGGCGTTGGTGAAGCCGAGCGCCTTCTTCCCCCCGAGCTCGCGGCGCCGCTGCACGAGCATCGTGGTCACCACGAGGCCTCGATGGTGGTGAGGTGGAGTTCCTCGCCCCCAAGCCACGTGCGGCCCGTCGCCTCCTCCACGCGGAGTCGCCCGTCGTCGAAGTCGGACGTGGGCTCGTCCTCGGGGAGGCCGGCCGAGCGGTCGAGGGCGCGGCGGACCTTGGCCAGGAGCACGGCGAGTGAGATGGGCTTGGTGACGTAGTCGTCGCCGCCCACGGAGAGGGCGAGGATCTGATCGTCGTCCGAGCCGCGGGCGGAGACGAAGATGATCGGGGTGGCCGCCCGCGCGCGGACAGTGCGGCAGAAGGTGAAGCCGTTCATGGCGGGGAGGTTGACGTCGAGGAGGATGACGCGCGGGCCCACCTTGGGGAGAACGCGCAGCGCCTCCTCCGCGGAGGTGACGTGGCGCGCGGTCAGGCCGGCGGCCTCGAGGTACTCGAGCGTGGCGGCGGCGATGTCACACTCGTCCTCCACGATCATGACGTCGGTCCCCATGACCTGATTCTCCCCCGCCCCGCGGCGGCGCGTCCGAACTACCGCCACTCCGTCCGCGGCGGGGTCACTTGCCCGCGGGGTCCGCCGTGGGGCGCTGCGGGGTCACTCGCCCGTGAGTTCCTCCACGAGGAGTTCGGCGATCTGGATGGTGTTGAGCGCGGCGCCCTTGCGGAGATTGTCGTTGGAGACGAACAGCGCGAGGCCGTGGCCCTCGGGGGCGGAGTGATCGGCGCGGATGCGGCCCACATAGCTCGGGTCCTTGCCGGCAGCCTGGAGCGGGGTGGGGACGTCTGCGAGCTCCACGCCGGGCGCGGCGGAGAGGATCTCGCGCGCCTGCTCGGGGCTGATCGGCCGGGCGAACTCGGCGTTGATCGCCAGCGAGTGGCCGGTGAACACCGGCACGCGCACGCACGTTCCGGACACCCGCAGGTCCGGGAGGTCCAGGATCTTCCGGGACTCGTTGCGCAGCTTCTTCTCCTCGTCCGTCTCGCCCTCGCCGTCGTCGAGAAGCGAACCGGCGAGCGCGACCACGTCGAAGGCGATGGGGGCCACGTAATTGACGGGCTCGGGGAAGGTGAGCGCTCCGCCGTCGTGGGTGAGCGCCTCGAGGTCCTGCCCGACGACGGCGCGCACCTGGCCCGCCAACTCCTCCACGCCGGCGAGGCCGGTGCCGGAGACGGCCTGATAGGTGGAGACGATGAGGCGCTCGAGGCTGGCGGAATCGTGGAGGACCTTCAGGACCGGCATCGCGGCCATGGTGGTGCAGTTGGGGTTCGCGATGATGCCCTTGGGGCGGGTGGCTGCGGCCACCGGGTTCACCTCGGAGACCACGAGCGGGACGTCCGGGTCCATGCGCCAGGCGGAGGAGTTGTCCACCACCACGGCGCCGGCGGCGGCGAAACGGGGGGCGTGCTCGCGCGAGGCGGTGGCACCCGCGGAGAAGAGCGCGATGTGGATGCCCGTGAGGTCCGCGGTGGCCACGTCCTCCACGGTGACCTCCCCACCCTTCCACGGCAGGGTGGTGCCGGCGGAGCGGGCGGAGGAGAAGAAGCGGAC
This sequence comes from uncultured Actinomycetaceae bacterium, assembly GCA_964615555.1. Classification (GTDB taxonomy): domain Bacteria; phylum Actinomycetota; class Actinomycetes; order Actinomycetales; family Actinomycetaceae; genus JAAZBW01. The sequence continues at coordinate 12,968 of CAZTOM010000012.1, read as the reverse complement.
CGTGGTGGCCGGGAAGTCGCGCTCCTCCAGCAGGCGGCGCATCACGGCGCCCACCTGGCCGGTTGCCCCGACGACGGCGAGGGTCAGGTTGGCACCGGAGGCTGCGGAGGCGTGGGTGGCGCGGGAGGCTGCGGCGGGGGCGTGGTTGGCGCTCATCGTCCCGTCCCCCCGTAGACCACGGCCTCGGTGTCCTGCGAGTCCAGCCCAAAGGCGGAGTGCATGACGCGCACGGCCTCGTCCACCTGATCAGCCTCCACCACCACGGAGAGGCGGATCTCGGAGGTGGAGATCATCTGGAGGTTGATCCCCGCGTCCGCCAGCGACTTGAACAGGGTCCCGGAGACACCCGTGTTGGAGCGCATGCCCGCGCCCACGAGCGAGACGATCCCGATGTTCTCGTTGTACTCGATCTCCTGGAAGCCAAGGTTCTCGCGGAGGGCCTCGAGGGCCTTCGCGGCGGCGGGGACATCGTTCTTGGGGAGGGTGAAGGAGATGTCCGTGGTGCCGGTGGCCTCGGTGGAGACGTTCTGCACGATCATGTCGATGTTCGCGTCCGCCTCCGCGAGGGCGGTGAAGATGCGCGCGGCCGAGCCGGGCACGTCCTCCACGCCCACAACGGTCACCTTGCCCTGCGAGCGGTCGTGTGCCACTCCGGCGATGATCGGTTCTTCCATGGGGTCCTCCTCGGTGGGGTTCATCACCCACGTGCCCTCGAGCTCGGAGAAGCTGGAGCGCACGTGGAGCGGGACGTTGTAGCGGCGCGCGAACTCCACCGCGCGCAGGTGCAGGATCTTGGCGCCGTGGGAGGCGAGTTCGAGGGTCTCCTCGGTGGACAGGCGGGGGATGCGGCGGGCCTTGGAGACCACCCGGGGGTCCGCCGTGTAGACGCCGTCCACGTCCGTGTAGATCTCACACACGTCCGCGCCGAGCGAGGCCGCGAGCGCCACCGCGGTGGTGTCGCTGCCACCGCGGCCGAGCGTGGTCACATCGTTGGCCTCCGCGTTCACACCCTGGAACCCGGCGACGATCGCCACCTGGCCCTCCGCGAGCGTGCGGCGGATCCGGTCCGGGACCACGCCCACGATCGAGGCCTTGCCGTACTTGGAATCCGTGAGCACCCCGGCCTGCTGGCCCGTGTAGGAGCGGGCGGGCACGCCCTCCGCCTCGATCGCGATCGCGAGCAGGGCCATCGAGATCCGCTCGCCCGCGGTGAGGAGGATGTCCATCTCGCGGGCCGGCGCACTCGGGTTCACGGAGGCGGCGAGGTCCAGGAGCTCGTCCGTGGTGTCACCCATCGCGGAGACCACCACCACCACATCGTTCCCGGCCTGCTGGGTTCGCGCGATCCGCCCGGCGACGCGCTTCATGGCGGCGGCGTCCGAGACGGACGATCCACCGAACTTCTGCACGATCAGGGCCACGGGCGTACTCCTATAGAACTGCGGGGGCGCCGCGCGGGTGGTGGCGCCGCGACGTTGCCTGCCCTTGCGATTCTAGGGGCGCGTCCAGATGGCGGTTCAATCGGTCTCGGGCTCCGGACCGTGATCTTGCGCTCACCGGGGCGGCGCCCTACGCGGCGATCATGTCCCACACAAGCTTGACGATCAGTCCGGCCACCACCACCAGGAACACCACGCGCACGAACTCCGAGCCTCGCGCCACCGCGGTCCGGGCGCCCAGGAACCCGCCCAGCATGTTCGCGGCGCCCACCATGAGACCGAGCTGCCAGACCACGTGCCCTGCCGGGACGAAGAAGATGAGCGCACCGAGGTTGGTGGCGAAGTTGACGATCTTGGCGATCGCCGAGGCGGGCATGAACGCGTAGCCGAGCACGCCCACGAGCGCGATCACCAGGAACGTGCCGGTGCCGGGCCCGAGGAGCCCGTCGTAGGCGCCGATGACGAGGCCGATCAGAACGGCGAACACGTGGTGGCGCCGGCCCGGGTAGCGGCGGACCGTCTCGAGGCCCGAGGCGCGGCGGAACACGATCCACAGGAACACGAGCGCGCAGGCGGCCACCACGATCGGGCGCAGGGCCTCCCCGGGGATCTGGGCGGCGAGGGCCGCCCCTCCGAGTGCCCCGAGCAGTGCCGCGGCGGCCATAGGGAGTGCGGTGGTGAGGTCGGTGCGGATCTTGCGCTGGTAGGTGTAGGCCGCCACCGAGGTGCCCATGATGGAGCCCATCTTGTTGGTGGCCAGCGCCTGCACGGGCGCCAGGCCGGGCACCAGGAGGAGCACCGGCAGCTGGATCAGGCCGCCCCCTCCCACCACGGCGTCCACCCATCCCGCCACGAAACCACCTACCACCACGAGCAGGATGATTGGCAGTTCGAGTTCGGGCATGGTCGGAGGTGAGGGTCGGCCGGGCGCTAGGCGTCAGCGGGAGCGTCGGCCGGACTGGGGGCGTCGGCCAGGCTGGGGGCGGACCCCGGCGAGGTGGGCCGGGCGGGAGCCGGGGCGACGACGGGGGCGTTGACCCGCCGTCGTCCCTCGAAGGCCCGACCAAGCGTGATCTCGTCCGCGTACTCGAGGTCCCCGCCAACTGGCAGCCCGGAGGCGAGCCGTGAGACGGGCACCTCCATGCTGCCGAGCATCCGGGCGAGGAACGAGGCCGTGGCCTCCCCCTCGATGTTGGGGTTGGTGGCGAGGATGACCTCCTCCACCTCTCCGCTGCCGAGCCGTCCGAGTAGTTCGCGGATGCGGAGCTGTTCGGGGCCGATCCCGTTGATCGGATTGATGGCGCCGCCGAGCACGTGGTACAGCCCGCGGTATTCGCGGGTGCGCTCGATCGCCATGATGTCCTTGGGTTCCTCCACCACGCAGATCACGCTGCGGTGGCGGCGCGGATCGGTGCACACGCGGCACTGGGCGGCCTCGGTGACGTTTCCGCAGATCTCGCAGTAGTTGACGCGCTTCTTCACGGCCACGAGCGCACCGGAGAGCCGCTCGATATCATCGCGCGGCGCGGCCATCACGTGGAAGGCGATGCGTTGGGCGGACTTGGGGCCCACCCCGGGCAGCCGGCCAAGTTCGTCGATGAGGTCCTGGAGGGCGCCGTCGTAGACGCTGGTCATCGGCCGTCATCCCCCACGCGGCGCGCGCCGAGCACCTGCTCCAGCACGCGGATGCCCACCTGGTCCGAGCCGTCGAGGGTGGCATCGTCCGGTGAGGGCATGTCATCGAACGGGGAGTCCGTATCCGGTGCGGCCGCGCCTGATTGGCGGACGCCGGCAGGCTCCCCGACACTTCTGACGGTGGGGCCAGCGGCGGATGCGGGGCCGCCCACTTCCGCAGAACTCCCGGCCGATGCTGCGCTCCCGGCGGATGCGGGACCGCCCGCTTCCGCGGCGCTCCCGGCCGATGCGGGCGTCTGCGGCGAGGCGGGGGTTTCAGTGAACTCCTCCCCCTGCCCGGCGCCGGCACCCGCGCCATACGCGGGACCACCGCCTGCCGGCGGCATCGCCCGGTGCGGGGCGCCCGTGCGCCGGCCGATTCCGTGCCCCGCCGCAGTGGCGTCCCGACGATGGGCGCTGGCCCGCTCCACCGCGGCCAGGAGGTCATCGGCGGAGGTTGGCACATGGTCCTCCGGCGGGGTCACGTCTGCGCGCGAGCGCCCGGTTCCCGTGCCGTCGCCGTCATGGCCACGGTCACCTCCGCGATCCTCGTCGTCGCCTCCGCCCTGGGGACGGCCGCCGCGGTGGTCCTGCCCGCCCGCCCCGTAGCTGGACCTCCGGCCATGATCCGAGGGCGAGTGGTCACCCGGGCCCCTGCCACCGCCGGGGAAGTCCCCGGAGGGCTGCTGTTCGCGTGGCTCTCCGCCCTCATCGCCGTGGACGCCGCGGACCGCGACCTGCATCCCGAGCGTCTCGCGCAGGGCGAGGCTGACGTTCTCGTGGTGGCCGCCGTTCTGGAAGGTCTGCACCAGCCCCGGGGTCTCGAAGATCAGGTGGAGAGTGCCATCGCGCAGTTCTCCCACGGCTGCACTCTGCGAGACCAGCACCCACGAGGCGCGGCGGATCCGGCCGAGAGTCTCCAGCACCTCGCCCCAGCGCCGTCGCACGAGCGTGGAATCGGGCTGCCCAGCCTCCTTCGCACCCCCACGCACCGGCGCCTGGGCGGATTCCTGTGCCGGCTCCTCGGTGGCTTCCCGCGCAGGCTCCTCGGTGGCTTCCCGCGCAGGCTCTGCGTCGTCCTGCCCCGCCGCATTGCTCCTACCCTCGGCGGAACTCTCCTCGCGCGCCTGCCTCTCAGCATTCGGCTCCGGCTGCGCCGCATCCGGCATCCGGGGCTCCGGCTCGCCCGCATCAGGCGCCACCACCGGCTCAGCGGCTGGCTCCTCCACATCCCGCAGGGCCGCCGCAGCCGCGCGCGCACTGGCAGCCGCATCCCGCGGCCCAGGCTCCGTATCCCGGGCCCCACGCTCGGGCACACGCTCCCCCGCAGCCCCGGGCGCCCCGGCAGCCGCACGCTGGATGCCCGCACCCCGCGACATCGCGTTCTCCAGCGCCGCCACCCGCGTCCCGAGCCCACCGTCGGCCTCCGCGGCGGGCAGCAGGAGGCGGGCGCACAGCAGCTCCAGTTGCAGCCGCGGCGAGGTGGCCCCACTCATCTCGAACAACGCCTGGTTCGTCAGGTCCGCGGCCCGCGAGGCAAGCGGCGCCCCCAGGTGCGAGGCCTGCGCGCGCATCCGCTCCACCTGGTCCTGGGGCAGCGAACCCAGCGCGCTCTCCCCCGACTCCCCCGCAATCGCCAGGATCACCAGGTCCCGCAGGCGCTGCAGCAGGTCCTCCACGAACCGGCGCGGATCGTGCCCGGAGCCCACCACGCGGTCCACCACCTGGAAGAGGGCCGCACCGTCGCGGCCGGCCAGCGCCTCCACCGCGTCATCAAGCAGGCTCGCCGAGGTGAACCCGAGGAGCGCCGCCGCGTCGTCATAGGAGATCTCCCCTCCCGAGGTCCCCGCGATCAACTGGTCCAGCACCGAGAGCGAGTCCCGCACCGAGCCGCCGCCCGCGCGCACCACCATCGGCAGCACCCCCGACTCCGCGCTCACGCCCTCCTCCGCGCTCAGTTCCGCAAGGTAGTCCCCCAGCACGCCCGGCGGTACAAGCCGGAACGGGTAGTGGTGGGTGCGCGAGCGGATGGTGCCGATCACCTTGTCCGGCTCCGTGGTGGCGAAGATGAACTTCACGTGCTCCGGCGGCTCCTCCACGATCTTCAGGAGCGCGTTGAATCCCTGCGGCGTGACCATGTGCGCCTCGTCCAGGATGAAGATCTTAAACCGGTCCCGTGCCGGCGCGTAGGCCGCCCGCTCCCGCAGTTCGCGCGCATCGTCCACACCGTTGTGGGAGGCGGCGTCGATCTCCACCACGTCCAGCGAGCCCGATCCGTCCCGCGCCAGCTCCACGCACGAATCGCACGTGCCGCAGGGGGTCTCCGTGGGGCCCTCCGCGCAGTTGAGGCACCGCGCGAAGATCCGCGCGGACGTGGTCTTCCCGCACCCCCGCGGCCCCGAGAACAGGTAGGCGTGCGTCACCCGGCCGCTCACCAGAGCAGCCTTCAGGGGCTCGGTCACGTGGTCCTGCCCGATCACCTCGTCAAAGGTCTCGGGCCGATAGCGGCGGTACAGGGCTTGGGTCACTCCCCCATCGTAGGCGGGCGGACTGACATCCACGCGCGCTCTCCCCAACCCCGACGGCGCCGCCCCCTCCCGCGCGTCCGTCGCCCGCGCGCGGGGTGTGCGCCCGACTGCGGGGCCTACGTTCCGATCGATGGCTCGCCGAGGCCGTCGCCCACCCGGGCGTAGACGGAGCGGAACATGGCGGCCACCGCGCGCTCGTAGACGGGCCGCTGCCGGTCCGGCACGGGCACGGCCGGCACCTCGGAGCCCGGTTCCATGATCTTCCCGTCCACCACCACGGCGCGTCCCACGGGTTGGAGCCGGGAGAGGAAGTGCACCGCGGTGAACAACTGCTCGATCGTCTCGTGGAACCGACGGCGCACCCGCAGGCGGTGCAGGTCATCCGCGCCGCCACCGCCACCGGCCTCGAGGTACGCGTCCAGGAGGAGGTCCTCGCGGCGCTCGTCCATGGTGATGTACCAGGGGGAGGCACCCTCCGGGGCGCCGATGAGTGCGAGGTCCCGGGCGGGATCCCCGATCGAGCTCCACTCCCAGTCGATGTACCGGGGCATCCCCTGGTCTACCAGGATGTTCGCCGCCACCGTGTCCCCGTGCAGCAGCGCATACGGAACCGACTCGAACGCAGGGCGGGCCTCGAGTGCCAGGGCACGGGCCGCCGTCGTGAGACGGCCCGCTGCGGAGTCCCGGAGGAGGTCAGGGCGGACGCGCTCCCAGTAGGCGACGGCGCCCTCCAGGATGGCGAGGGGATCGAGCTCGCGGGCGAGCTCCGCCTCGGCGGCGTCCACCGGGCCGTGGCCGGGGTAGCGGCGCTTGTGGAGGGAGGCGAGCTGGCGGGCGTGGGCGGTGAGGACGTTATCGGTCCAGGCGGAGTCCGGCAGGACGCGGCCGGGCACGAAGGACTGGACGAGCAGGGCGTGGCCGAGGGGGGAGTCGGCGGCGTCCACGAGCCGCACCGGGACGGGGCCGAAGCCAGCGGGGGCGAGCCCGAGCGCGGTGAACTCCAGGGTGGCGGCGTGCGGCATCGATTCCGAGGGCCGCGCGGGAACCCGCACCACGAGCGCCTCGCTGCCGGCGGCGCGGACTTCCTCCGGGAGGGCGTGGGGTGGGAGGTCGAGGCGCCAGGCGGCGTAGGACTCGCCCTGCCCCGCGAGGGAGGCGCGGGCCTCCGCGGGTCCGGCGAGGCCGAGGGAATCGGGGTGGGTGGTGGCCAGGTGCGCGAGCGCGCGGCCGAATTCGGGGGTTGCGGTGACGAACACGCCCCCATCCTTACAGGATCCGGCCGCTTCACGGAGTCAGGCCGGAGGCCACGTGGGGGCGGCAGCGCCGCAGCGCGCTACGGGAGCAGGCCGCGGCCCTGCATCCAGCGGAGGAGCTCGGCAAACCAGCGATCCGAGGGCGCACCCTGCTGCTCGAAGCCAAAGCCATGGCCGCCGCGCTCGTAGGCGTGGATCTCCGCAGGTGCGCCGGCGTCCAGCCAACCGCGGTAGATCGTGCGGACGGACTCCATGAGGACGGGACCGAGGTCGTCGTCCGAGGCGAAGGCGAGGAAGACCGGGGGTGGGGAGTCCGGCGGTTCGAAGCCGGGCCAGGCCACTGGGTAGATGGGGGCGATCCAGTCCGGGCGGGCGTCCGCGGGGCCGAGTGCCGTGGTGGCGAGGGCAAGGTGGCCGCCGGCGGAGAAGCCGAGCATGCCGATGCGGTGGGGGTCGATCTGGTAGTGCTCGGCGTTCTCGCGCAGGTGGCGGACGGCGGCGGCTCCGTCCTCGGCGCCGCGGGCGCGGGCGGGCGGCTCGATCTGGCTGAGGTAGGCGAGGTCCTCGGAGGCTCGCACCGAGCGGAGCCTGGCCAGGTCCTCCGCGGAGGTGGGCTCGGTGCGGTACTGCAGCACGAAGGCGGCCACACCCTGCTCGGCAAGGGCGCGGGCCACCCACTCGCCCTCGTTCTCCACGGCCAGCAGGTGCCACCCGCCTCCCGGGCACACGATCACGCTCGTGCCGGTGGCTGTGGCCGGGTCCGGGAGGAACGGGGTCAGCGTGGGCGCGAGGACGTTGCGCAGGGAGAGGTGCCAGCCGGAGTCGGCCTGGGGCACGGGGATGGGTTCCGCACCGTTCGGATCAACTCCCGGAACCGGGAGGGGGATGCGGACTGTGGACACCCGCCGATTCTTGCACCTGTTTGAACACTCGTTAAGGACAAAACCCCGGGTAGATGGGGGCGGTGTGGGCGGATCCGGGCGGGGGTTGCCGCGCTGGGCGGAGCTGGGGCCGGACAGCAGAGGACCTCCCGTGCACCCGCCAGAGCCCGCCTATCCTTGCTGCATTCCTGCCCTGGGGAGGTTCGGTGGGGTAACGCCACACGGGAGGTCTGCCAACCATTCTAGACCACGGCCCGGCCCCCTCTCCCGCCCGGTGGTGTGTCACGCCCCACCGCGGCAACTGGCTGCCACAACTCCTGGCACCGCCCGTGCCAGCCATAGGCTGCCAAATGGAGCGACTGTGCCCTGGGACGCGACGGCGTTCCCGCAGGCCACCCGCCACGCAGTCCGAGGACTGACCCGAAGCCCACATCCCCCGAGGAGGCGCACCGTGCTGGACATCCTGGTCCGCGCCCTCGTGCTGGTGGCGATCATCGGCCTGGGGCTCCTCGCGAAGCGTCTGCGGTGGGCCTCCGTGACCGACTTCCCCCTCTTCTCCAAGCTCGTCCTCTACATCACCCTCCCCTGCGCCGTGGCCGCGGCCTTCAATGACATGGACATCACCACGGCCCTCCTCCTGATCACCGTGGTCTCGATCGTGGTGAACCTGCTCCAGCAGGTGGCCGGCTACCTCGCCACGATCCGCGCCACCAGGTCGGACCAGTCGCTGGCCGTCCTGAACGTGGGCGGGTTCAACATCGGCGCGTTCGCCACTCCCTACATCTCCGGGATGATGGGCGGCCCGGCGGTGGTCTACACCTCGATGTTCGATGTGGGCAACGCCTTCGGTTTCGCTGGCGTGGGGTACTCGGCCGGGATGGCGCTCGCGGAGAACCGGCGGCCCTCCGTCTTCTCCTTCTTCGGCCGCATGTTCCGCAATCCCGTGTTCGTCACCTACATGCTCCTGCTGGCGATGCGGATCGCAGACCTGAAGTTCCCCGGGCCCATCCTCGAGTTCTTCACCACCGTGGGGGCGGCCAACCCATTCCTCGCGATGTTCATGGTGGGGATCGGGTTGGAGATCCGCATGCCACGGACCAAGGCGGCGGAGGCGTTCCGGCTGCTCGCCGTCCGCTATGCCCTCTCGATCGCCCTCGCGTTCGCGGTCTGGTTCCTGCTCCCGCTTCCGGCCATGGCCCGCGCGGTCATCTGCATGCTGCTGTTCGCGCCGATCGGATCGCAGTCCCCCGTCCTCACCGCCGAGGCCCGCGGCGACGTCCAGCTCTCCACCTTCATGGTCACCGTCTCGATTCTGGTGGGGATCGTGGTCATGCCGCTCGTGCTCATCGGCCTTACTGCCTGAGTTCCGGTCCCGTAGAAGGGGCCATTGTCCAAATCGAGGCGCTGTGTTCGGAGCGATGTTGGAACGACGTTGCGATTCCACCAACCGACTTCACAGAGGCTTCCTTTTGGACGCGTCACCCAGGTGACCGTGTAATCGGGACAGGGCAGCGCGCGGACCAGGTGGGGGAATTGCCCTGCTTGGCGGGCTCCGGGGCGCCCGTGGTGATGGAGGGATCGCTACTCAGCGCGCAACAAGACCGATGCCATCGAACCACGTGACGAAGTCCTGCACCCAGCGCTCCTGGTCGGCCGCCTCCGGCGGGACGCCGAAGCCGTGGCCGCCGGTGGCGTAGGCGTGTGCCTCCACCTGGCCGCCGGCTGCCCACCAGGCGCGGTAGGTGGCGAGCGAGGAGTCGATGATGCTGCGGCCGATCCCGTCATCCGTGGCCCAGGCAAGGAAGAGTGGCGGTACGGGCTGCGGGGGCGTGATACCCTCCCACGCCACCGGGTAGATCCCGGCCACAAACGCGGGAGCCACCTCTGGGTGGTCACACGTGGCGGCGAGCGCCGTATGACCCCCTGCGGAAAAGCCCATGATCCCGATCCTCTCGGGGTCGATCCCCCATTCCCCAGCGTGCTCGCGGACGAGCGTGAAGGCGGCCGCGCCGTCATCAGCTCCGCGGGAACGGGCGCGGGAAGCGACTGCATCCATGTAGGCGGGATCATTCAGGGAGGCGAGTGTGGCCGACCAGCCGGCGCCGTCATAGCCGGCAGGAGTGGGCTCGAGGCGGTAGTGGAGGACGAAGCAGGCAATGCCGAGCTCCGTGAGGACGCGCGCCACCCACGTGCCCTCGGACTCCACGGACAGCTTGTGCCAGCCGCCGCCGGGTGCGATGACCACGGCAGGACTGAGGGGCCCTCCTTCGGTGCGGGAGGTGGGATCGGGCAGCACCGGGGTGAGCGTGGGGATGGTGACGTTGCGGATGCGCAGCTGGCCGTTGGGCTCGCCGTTCGGCTCCTCGTCCGGGGCGAGATCGGGCGTGAGGGGCGTGGTGTGGCCGTCGACGGGGAGGGGGATCGGGTCCAGGATGCGCATGGGGTAATTCTCCCACCGCCCGGCGGTGCCTGGTGCGGGGGCCGGGGTAGCGCGCGCGTGGGACGGCGGACGCGTGGGGTGGCGGCCGCGCGGGGTGGCGGGTGACGGATCCCACGGGCGCTGGGATCGTTCTGGTTTGGGGATCGAGCGTGGTTCTCGGCTATCCTTGAGTGCTGGAGGATTCGCATAGCGGCCTAGTGCGCACGCTTGGAAAGCGTGTTGGGTTAACGCCCTCGGGGGTTCGAATCCCCCATCCTCCGCCAAAAGACGGCCCCGGATACGCCTTGAGCGCACCGGGGCCGTTGGCATTCATTCAGGATGGCGGGCCTCATCCAGTGCATGCACGTAGTGGGCACTCACTCGCCTGTACGCGTCCTCGATACTCGTGCTCTCCAGGGACGTCTCCCGGGCGAGACGGGCGAAGGGGATTTCCCAGTCTCTCGGCGGAGGAGGCAACCCAGGCGGTGGATGCTTCGCGTCGCGTTCATTGAAGACCTCATATAGAGATTCACCCAGATCACGTGCATCAAGCCCGAACTCAACCAGTAGTGCCAGATCCACCAAGTCCTTGACACGTGAAGAGGGCCTATCGTGCGCGTAGATCCGCGCGTATGCATGAAACTTCTCGGCAGCATGTCGGTGGACGTCGATCGTCGCCACGACAACTGGTGGCTCTCCAAACAGGCCAGGTATGGACAGCATCTCTGACTGACCGGGCAGCACCTCCTCAGTGGTGATGACGTCAATGACGACCTCTGCGAAGAGCGAACCGTAAAGATGGGAATCCACCACTACTCTCCAGGTTGAAGGCAGCACCTCCTCAACGCGGACCTGCCGTGGGGTACGGACCGTGAAAGCGAACCCGTCAGCCAGATCGACATCCAGCGCCTCCTCCAGTGCGTCCTGGAGATTGAGACCGGTTGGATTCGTCGTTCCCCACCGCAGCAGATCAAGATCACGAGTTGCACGGCTATCCAGGCCGAGACGTGCTTCGAGAGCAAAGCCTCCCTTGAGTATCCAGCGGCGGTCACTCGCTAGGCGCGCGAGTATCCGCTGGAATACCAAGCGATTCCTCATTCGTGCCGGAGCCACTCCCGCAGCGGCCGCGGCATTCCGAATCCGCTGGTTTAGGCTCGTGACTCTTCGATCAGCCATTGGACTCAAACCTTGAGAGTGCGCGCTCGAGCCTGAGCGCTGGACGCTCCGGCTCAAAAGCTGTCCGCCGAAGCAGTCGCCTGCGCGTGATGGTGCCGGATTCCAGCGCATCGGCAACGGCCATATCCACGATCTCTTGCGAGATATCGCCGGCTGCCACATCCACGAGGGTTCGGAGGGGTGTAGTCACGACCCATCCACGCCGCACATCGCGGTCCGCCTCTGAAACCTCCCCATAGTGGAGAGCGATCTGCGGTGAGCGGCGCCGAAAGCGTGGCGGCACGGTGAGATGGATCTGGACGGGGTCGACATCCGACAGGCCGTGGACCGCGAGCGCCGAATCATGTGAGACCACTCCCTCGCCTCGGCTCCAGAGGACCGAGCGGACGAACTCGTCCCCTGGCTCCTCCGGCCAGTCCGCAAGACGATAGAGGCCGTGTTCAATCCGGACCCAGTTTCCCGCGTCAGCGTGGTGCTTTTGGGCTTGATAGGAGTAACCGAGATCGAGCGCCTGCGCTGAGGTGAAGAAGCCAGCTTGCCGGTAGGCCAGTGGGTTGAGTTCTCGTCTCAACCGCGAGACGGAATCAGACATGCCAGAATACTAGCCTCATAGGTAAAATTTTACTTTAGTTATTGATACTCAGGTCCCAAAATACTAAAGTCGTTGCGGAGCCCTCGGGGGTTCGAATCCCCCATCCACCGCACCCACCCACTAATCCGTAGACTGTTTCGTCTACACAAAATGGACTGACGCCATGGCTGAGACCACCACGATCCGCATCAGCCGGGACACGCACGCCAAGATCACCCGGCTGGTGGCTGAGCGCCACGAGACGATCGATACGACTGTCAGCAAGGCGATCCGAGCGCTCCGGCAGGATGCCATGGCTCATGACCTCGCCGCCCACGACCTGAGCGACGACGATGCTGCGTGGCTGGATGCTGACGCCGGGTGACATCGTTGAACTCGATCTCGGGGCGCCGATCGGCAGCGAGGCGGGTCTGCGACGACCAGCGGTTGTTGTCACAGCCGGCCGAGTGCTACGCGGGGGACCGAGCGTGGTCCAGGTCGTTCCGTTGACCCGCACGTTCCGTCAGAGCAGCACCGAGGTGACTATCGACCCCGACGAGGGAAACGGTCTGGCTACAAGGTCCTCGGCACAATGTCAGCATGTGCGGTCCATCGCCACAGCCCGCATTCACGACCGCACCGGAAACGTAGGCCCGGTTGTGCTCGGCGAGATCCGAGAAGTGCTGGGACTCCTCATGAACCTCTGAGCCTCACCGAGTACCCGCCCCCTCAGACCGGTCCATGCGCCCACCACACCCACCACGTCGCCACCGCACACGCGCGCGCCCACCGCACACACCCGCACACACCGGCGCCCCCCCCCCGCACACCCACGCACCCACCCACCTCACGCCACCCGCCCCACCGTGACAAGATCGGACTCATGACATTCCACGCAGACGAGTACAGGGCAGCCTCCAACCGCTACGAGTCGGGGATGGTCTACCGCCGGACCGGCCACTCCGGCCTGGACCTGCCGGTCATCAGCCTTGGCCTGTGGCACAACTTCGGTGACGACGTCCCGCTC
>CAZTOM010000011.1:17316-23302 GCA_964615555.1 uncultured Actinomycetaceae bacterium | reverse complement strand
GCGGCCACGGCGGTGAGCGGGATGCCTGCGGGGCACACCTGGGCGCACTCGCCGTAGTTGGAGCACGGGCCGAAGTCCCGCTCGAGCTCGTCCACGAGTGCCCGCGCGCGGCGGGTGCGCTCCTGGGCGGGCAGCGGCAGCATGGCGAGGTGCTGCAGCTTCGCGCCACCAAAGAGGTGGGCGGAACCGTTCGGGCAGGCGGCCACGCAGGCGCCGCAGCCGATGCAGGCCGCGAAGTCCAGCGAGGTCTCGGCCACGGCCTCCGGAACGGGGACGGAGTCCGCATCGGGGGCGGTGCCGGCGTTGATGGAGACGTAGCCGCCCGCGCGGATCACGTCATCCAGCATGTCCCGGTCCACCATGAGGTCCCGGATCACCGGGAACGCGGCGGAACGGAACGGCTCCAGGCGAACCCGGGCTCCGTCGTCGAAGTTGAGGAGGCGCTGGTGGCAGCTCGGCACGTTCGGGTCCGGGCCGTGGGCGCGGCCGTCCACGGTGATGCCACAGGCGCCGCAGATGCCCTCGCGGCAGTCGGACTCGAAGGCGACCGGCTCGGCGCCGGAGTCCACCAGCTTCTCGTTGAGTGCGTCCAGCAGTTCGAGCACGGACATGTGCGGCTCGAGGTCGTCCATCTCATGGGTCTCGAAGCCGCCGCGCGCGTACGGGCCGGCCTGCCGCCAGACTTCCAGGGTGAGTTTCACTTGTAGCTCCTCGTGGCCATGGGGACCGCGGTGAACGAGAGCGGCTCCGCGTGGCGGGTGAAGGTGAGCGCGTAGTCCGCCGGGCCCTGGCCCTGCTCGGGGCCGTCGGCGCCCCAGGCGGAGGCGAAGGCCCAGTGCTCGTCGTCGCGGACGGCCTCGCCCTCGGCCTGGTGGTCGGCGCGGAAGTGGGCGCCGCAGGACTCGTCGCGGTCCAGGGCATCCACGCACATGAGCTCGGCGAGCTCCAGGAAGTCCGCCACGCGGCCGGCGCGCTCAAGCGCGATGTTGACCTCCGCGCCGCTGCCGGGGATGAACAGCTCGGACCAGAACTCCCCGCGCAGGGCGCGGACCTCCTCGATGGCCGTGGCGAGGGACTCGGGGGACCGGCCCACGCCGCAGCCGCGGTACATGATCTCCCCGAGCGCCCGGTGGAACTGCACGGGCCCGCGGGTTCCACCCACGGCCAGGAGGGCGTCGGTGCGGGCGCGGGCCCGTCCCACGGCGTCCACCACGCAGGCGTCCCCCGCGCCGGGCAGCGTCTGGCCGAGCTGTGGCGCGAGGTAGTTGGGGATCGAGTAGGGCAGGGTGAACCAGCCGTCCACGCATGCGGAGAGCAGCGAGTTCGCGCCCAGCCGGTTCGCGCCGTGGTACGCCCATCCGGCCTCGCCGGCCACGAACAGGCCGGGGATGGCGGTCATGAGATCGAAGTCAGACCACAGCCCGCCCATGGTGAAGTGGGCTCCGGGCGCGATCCGCATGGGCACCGTGTACGGGTCCTCGCCGGTGGCGTGCTCGTACATGGTGAAGAGGTTCCCGTAGCGCTCCCGGATGGTCTCCGCGCCCACGCTCGCGATCGCATCGGAGAAGTCGAGGTAGACGGAGTTCTTCAGCGGTCCCACCCCGTGCCCGGAGTCCAGCTGCTCCTTGGCGGCCCGCGAGGAGATGTCCCGCGGGGAGAGGTTGCCGTAGGCGGGGTACTTGCGCTCCAGGTAGTAGTCGCGCTCGTCCTCCGGGATCTCGTTCGGCGGGCGGTCATCGCCCGGCTTCTTCGGTACCCAGATGCGGCCGTCGTTGCGTAGCGACTCGCTCATGAGGATGGTCTTGGACTGGTACTTCGAGGAGATCGGCAGCGCCGTGGGGTGGAACTGCACGAAGCTCGGGTAGGCGAGCGTGGCCCCGCGCCGCACCGCCCGCCACGCGGCGGACGCGTTGGAGGCCATGGCGAGGGTGGAGTGGAAGTAGACGCTCCCGTACCCGCCCGTGGCCAGCACGACGGCGTGGGCCGGCTGGACCCACACCTCACCTGTGACGAGCGAGCGGACCACCACGCCGCGGCACACGCCGTCCTCCACCACGAGGTCCAGCATCTCCGTACGCGTGTGCAGCTTCACCGTGCCCCGGCTCACCTGCCGCTGGAGCGCCTGGGCGCCGGCGATCTGGAGCTGCTGGCCCGTCTGGCCGCGGGTGTAGTAGGTGCGCGAGACCTGCACGCCGCCGAAGCTGCGGGTGGCGAGCGTGCCGCCGTACTCGCGGGCGAAGGGGGCGCCGATCGCGTTCATGTGGTCGATCACGCGCACGCCCTCCTCCCCCAGCCGGAAGGCCTCCGCCTCGCGGGCGCGGAAGTCCCCGCCCTTGACGGTGTCCGTGACGAACCGTCCCACGGAGTCCCCGTCCACCTTGCGGGCACGCGGGGAGTTGATGCCGCCCTGCGCGGCCACGGAATGGGCCCGGCGTGCGGAGTCGTGGTACGTGAAGGCGTGCACGTCGTAGCCGAGTTCGCCCAGTGTGGCTGCGGCGCCGGAGCCGGCCAGTCCGGTGCCCACCACCACCACGGTGAAGCGCTTCGTGTTCAGCGGGGAGACCAGCCGGTAGGCGTCCCGGCGGCGGCGCCACGCGGTGGCCGGGTCCCCCGGGGGGACGTTGCCGTCCAGGACGGTGCCCAGGTTCACTCCGGGGACGGCCGAGGGTGGCATCGTGAAGTGGTTCATGACACCCACCCCGCGAGGACGGCCACCGGGATGGCGGCGTTGCCGAAGAGGACCGCCACAGCGATCAGGCCGCCGATGGCGGCGAGCGTGGCGCGCAGGCGCTTGCCCATCGCGCCGAGGTCCGCGGCCACGTTGGAGAAGCCCTTGGCGATGTGGAGGCCGAGCAGCACCATGATCAGCATGTAGAAGATTGCCGTGGCCGGCCTCTCGAAGGAGTTGACCAGGTTCTGGTAGGCGAAGGAGGCGTCCGCGGTGGGCGCGGAGAACGCGCTGGAGGCGGCGGGCTGGGCGCCGATCGTCAGGTCCAGGACGTGGTAGATGATGAACACGAGCGTGAGGATGCCGGTGGCGGGCATCAGCCAGGCGGCGCGGGCGCCGAAGCCGGAGATGTGGGCGCGGAAGCGGCCGCGGGAGCGGCGGGCGCGCTGCCAGATCAGGAATACCGCGATCACGTGGATGATCAGGGAGGGCACCAGCACGGCGCGCATCAGCCACAGCACGCCCTCGTGGGGCATCAGCGGGTAGAACGCGTTCTTCAGCCAGTGGGCGTAGTTGTTGAACGCCTCCGGACCCTGGAACACCTTGAGGTTCCCGTAGAAGTGGATCGCCAGGAAGATCGCCCAGATGATGCCGGTGACGGCGGCCGCCACCTTGAGTGCCCAACTGGGGATCCTCGGCTCGCGGCGCGGGCCGCCCGGGGTGCGTGGCGGCGGGCCCACCCGGATCTCGGAATCGTGGCCCTCGGGGCGCGTGTGGCGCAGGGTGCCTGTCATGGGTGCCTCCCTCCCCATCGAGGGTAGGCAGGTGAAATCGGGGGTCTCTGGGACCTAGGGACGGGTTCGCGGCTAGCGGAGGGGCAGTCAGGACCGCGGGCGGGCGTCCGGGCGGAGCTGGAGCACGGCGCGCAGGAGACGCACGTTCACCACGTGGGTGCGGGCCTCGAGCACGGCGGCCTCACGGAGGAAGTCCATGAGCTCGGTGGGGTTGAGCACGGTGGTGGGCTCCGGGTCCCCGCCACGCACGGTGGAGCGGCCCCCGGGACGGGGGTTGGCGGGCGCCGGGGCGGCCTTCACCCGCTCGATCGAGGGCTCCGTCAGCAGCCCTCCCGTGGAGTGCAGCACCGTCACACCGCTCACCCGCCACGGGTCCAGCCACAGCCGCGCCTGCTCGATCACCCGCGGCAGCGTCAGCGCGGGAGCGGCACCGGAGGCGGTCAGCGAGCTCCCGTCCCACGTGAAGGAGCCGGGTTCCACCATGATCGAGTCGATGAGGATGGCCCGGTCCCCGATCACCACCGCGTGGTCGATCGTGGCGGCACGCGAGGCGGGATCGCGCAGATCGTGGATGAGGCGCATGGCCGGGTAGGCGGGCAGGAGGGCGGCCTCCACCAGTTCGTCGGTGCGCCGGGCGGCCTCCTCCTCCAGGATCCCGGCGCGTCCGCCCAGGCGCGCGTGGTCCACGCCCGCGCCGGGCTCCCCGATGGTGCGCGCCCGCAGCGTCTGCATGGGCAGGATGTCCGTGGCCGCCCGGGGCTGGCTCGGCCCGCGGTTCCTCCCGAACGAGAGTGGTCCCATTCCCCGACGGCGGCGCCCACCTGCCGTCTCATCGTCCGGGAACAGCGGGGGGTCGAAGATCGCGCCCACCCGCGCGGCCGCCGCCCGCGGCGGGCGCTCCATGGGGCGGAAGTAGCTCGAGTGCCCGGTCCGGGGCGGGCGCCGCTGCGAATCCCCCGAGGAGGACGTACCGGGGCCACCAGATGCGGATCCGGTGCCGCCGCCTGCAGCGGCGCCGGCGCCGCCGGTGCGCCCGGACCATCCGGCACTACCAGGAGACGAGCCCGGGGACGGTGGGCCGGAGGACGGGGGGCGGGGCGTCGTCGTCGGGAATCCGGGACGGGAGCCGGTGCGGAGGTGCGCATCGTAGGCGGCGCGGGAGGAGGGGTCGATGAGGGTGTCGTAGGCGAGCTGGACGGCGCGGAAGAGGCCCGCTGTGCCGCCGGTGTCCGGGTGGGCGGCGCGCATGAGCCGGCGGTAGGCGGCCCGGATCTCCTCCGGGGAGGCCGTGGGGGCCACGCCGAGGAGCTCGTAGAGGGTGGGCTGGGCCGGTGCGGTCATGGGGTCTCGGACGGGGCGGGCTGGTTCTCGGGGGCGGTGGGCGCGACGCGTCGGAAGGTCCACAGCTTGTTGACAACGAAGTTGATGGGCATCGTGAACAGGATCGCAATGATCTGGGCCCAGTACTCGCGGGATCGCAGGCCCACGTCCTCGGTGAACCAGTCGGAGGAGAGGTAGAGGGGCGTGCCCGGGTGGGTGAGCGCCCACTGGATCGCGAGGCCGGCGAGCATGGCCACCGAGCCGATCGCGAGGAACGGCCAGAAGCCGCGCCACCAGGACACCGCGTGGCCGCGGAACGTCCACATGCGGTTGAGCTGGTAGTTCCACAGGTTCGCCACCAGGAACGAGGTCACCCACACGAGGTTGCGGTAGCGGAAGGAGTACTCGGCCTCGCCGAAGCTGATGAGGGGATCGCCCGCGTTGATGGTGCCGCCGTTGAGGCGGTGCATGAGGATGCCCACGGCCATGTTCACGATCACGCCCGAGCCGCCCACGAACCCGAACTTGAGGAACTGGACCGCGTTCCGGCGCAGTCGCTCGTTCGTGGTCTCCGGCGCCGTGGGCGCGGGGTGGTGGGGCGGGGCGGTCACGAGGATCGATGCTACCCGCTGGGGATGGGTGGGCCGGGGGCTGGGGCCGGCCGGGTGGGCCCTGGGCGGACGCCGGTCCGGCTGGGCGGGCCCGGCGCACGGTGGGCGGTAACGTTGGCCCATGGCCACCACGGGCGAGTCCGCACCCTCCATCCCCACGGTCCCGGACTGGGACGAGTACTTCCTCGGCATCGCGGAGGCCGTGGCCGCGCGCGCCAAGTGCACCCGGCGCCGGGTGGGCGCCGTGCTGGTGGTGGACAAGCGCATCATCGCCACCGGCTACAACGGCGCCGCCCCCGGTGAGCCCGACTGCCTGGACGGGGCCTGCCCCCGCGGCCAGCTCGACTACTCCGTGGTCCCCGCGCTCGGCGACTACGACCGCCCCGGCACCGAGGGCTTCTGCATCGCCATCCACGCCGAGGTGAACGCGCTCCTCTTCGCCACCCGGGACACCAAGGGCGCCACCGCCTACATCACCGATCCGCCCTGCCCCGGCTGCCGCAAGGCCCTGGCCGCGGGCGGGATCCAGCGGGTGGTGTGGCCGCACGGCTCCCACGAGGGCCGCGCGCAGATCATGGACTGGAGCCGCTGAG
>CAZTOM010000011.1:8717-17216 GCA_964615555.1 uncultured Actinomycetaceae bacterium | reverse complement strand
GCCCGCCCTACCCACCCCCGAGGCCCTCGCACTCCTCGAGTTCGCCCGCCCCAGCCGTGCTGAGCACGGCTTCGGATGGCTCGACGACGACGGCAACCTCGATCCGTCCCGTCCCGTCTTCCTGTGGGTCACCGGCCGGATGACGCACTGCTTCGCGCTGGGAGCTCTCATGGGCGTGGCAGGATGCCTCGAACTCACCCGCCACGGGGTGGCCGCCCTGGCAGGCGGCGCGCTGCGGGATGCGGAGCACCCGGGGTGGTTCTCCGCCGTGGAGCTGGACGGCACCCCGGTCCCCGGCCCCAAGATCTCCTATGACCACTCCTTCGTGGTCCTTGCCGCCTCCTCAGCACTTGCCGCCGGGATCGGGGAGGCCGCAGACCTCCTCGCGGACGCGTTCGCGGTGGTGGAGGGGCACTGGTGGGACCCCACCTTCCAGATGGTCACCGACCAGGCGGACCGGGACTTCTCCGCAACCGATCCCTACCGCGGCGCGAACGCCAACATGCACATGGTGGAGGCATTCCTGGCCGCCGCGGCAGCCACCGGGGACGATGCCTGGCTGGACCGCGCCCTCGCCATCACCACCAGGATGGGCGCGCTCCTCCAGGAGTTCCACGGCCGCCTGCCCGAGCACTTCGATGCGCAGTGGAACCCGCTCCCGGACTTCAACAGGGAGACTCCGGCCGATGCGTTCCGCCCCTACGGCTCCACGGTGGGCCACTGGCTCGAGTGGTCCCGGCTCATGCTGCACATCCGCGCCGAACTCGCCGAGCGCGGCCGGGAGGTCCCCCGCTTCCTGGACGTGCTGCCGCCACAGATGTACCGCCAGTCGCTCGCGGAGGGCTGGGCCCCCGATGGCCACGAGGGCTTCGTGTACACCGTGGATTTCGACGGCACCCCGGTGGTGCGCCAGCGCATGCACTGGGTCCTCACCGAGGCGATCGGTGCCGCAGCCTCCCTCCACGCCCTCACCGGGGAGGAGCAGTACGCCGCAGACATCGCGCGCTTCCGGGACTACGCCGCCCGCCACCTGATCGAGCGGCCCGGCGCGTGGCATCCCGAGCTGGGCCCGGACAACACGCCCGCCGCCGGCACCTGGGCCGGCAAGCCGGACATCTACCACGCGCTCCAGTCGGAAATCGTGGACCAGCTCCCCTCGGCGCCCCCGTTCGCCTGGGCGCTGCGCACCACCCACTCCACGTAGTACTCCTCACTCCCCCTTCACGCCGCCCCCACACCTCACCTACACGGCTTCGCCCACAGCGCGATCGGCGCCCCCCGGGCTGCGGGCCCGCCCACCCCTTCCTAGGCTGGAGGGCAGCAGCAACCGAAGGGAAGTGACCTGCGATGACTCATCACCTCACCGGCAAGAAGGTGGCGTTCCTCCTGACCAGCCAGTACGAGGACTCCGAGCTCACCGAGCCCTGGAAGGCCGTGACCGAGGCGGGTGCCGAGGCCGTCCTCCTCTCCCCCGGCGGGAAGAAGGTGGAGGGCAAGAAGGGCCACTCCCAGGAGGCGGACAAGGACGTCGCGGACGCGAACGCCGCGGACTTCGACGCCCTCGTGCTCCCGGGCGGCACCGTGAACGCCGACCACCTGCGCGTGGAGGAGGACGCCGTGAAGTTCGTGAAGGACTTCGGCGCCACGGACAAGCCGCTCGCGGTGATCTGCCACGGCGGCTGGATCCTCACGGACGCGGATGTCATCCAGGGCAAGAAGATGACCTCCTACAAGTCCCTCAAGACCGACCTCTCGAACGCAGGGGCCACCTGGGTTGACGAGGAAGTGGTGGTGGACGGCAACCTCATCACCTCCCGCACCCCTGATGACCTGCCCGCGTTCAACCGCGAGATCCTGAAGGCTCTCGGCGAGGGCTGATCTCCTCCCCATTTTTCTCCCTCGCCAACGGCCGTCCCGGGCACCGCTCGGGGCGGCCGTTCCCATTCCCGACGGCGCCGCCCACCTCGCGCAGCAGAGGCACCGTTCCGCCTCCCTCGTCTCCCGACGGCGCCGCCCGCCGTGTGTGTTCGCTCACCCTTTCCCGGGGTCGCCGCCCCCTCTGACCTGCGGCTTTACGGATTGTTGGGGTTTCGCGCTGGGCACATTCGCTTGCGTCTGGTTGGCGCAGGCGTAGCGTGGAGGCGCGGCGTGATCGTGGCCGTCGAGCCAATGGGGCTGCTCGCCTGCGAGCTGTCAGCGGCCCGGCATCCGACTCCGGCCATCGCCGCCACATCAGGCAAGGACGCGTGTGCGGATGCGTCCGTGCGCGCCTGACACAGAGGAGAAACTCGATGAGGTTCACCCGTTTCACCCGCGCCGGCGCCATCGCGGCGGCGTCGCTCACCGTGGTCGCACTCGCTGGCTGCGGTACCGCCCAGGGCCCCTCCACGCTGCCTCCCACGGAGGAGGCCACGGCCACCGAGACCGTGGAGCCCACCACGGAGGCCACGACCGAGGCCGCCACTGACGAGGCGACCGAGACCGCTGAGGCCACCGAGACCCCCGAGTCCACCGAGGCCGCCACGTCTTCCGGTATCTCGGACGAGTTCGCCACCGCCTCCCTGGAGGCCGCGATCACGATGGCGGAGACCACGCTGGCCAACAACGCCGGCGAGACCACCGCGGACCCGGCCGTGCTGGGCGCCCTCGAGACCAAGTTGGCCGAGGCCCGCGAGGCGCTGGACGCCTCCCCGCAGGAGAAGGCCGATGTTGCCAAGGCCCTGCGCGATGCGAAGGCGGCCGTGGAGGAGAGCCGCATTGAGGCCTCCCGCGAGTTCCTCGAGGGTGCGCTCGCCACGGCCGAGGAGGCCTACAGCGCCGCCGAGTCCGCCGGCGTTGACGCCACCGTCCTGGAGTCGGTGCGCGAGGTCCTGGACGCCGCCCAGGAGCAGCTCGAGTCCGAGGCCGCATCGGTCTACTCCCTCGACCTCGCGGTGGAGGAGATCACCGAGGCGATCGCCAACCTCGGCTGACCAGCCCCGGCTCACGCCCCAAGCTAAAAGAGTTCTGCCGCCACCCCGTACGGGCTGGCGGCAGAACTCTTTCTCTGGGGTCAGGGATCCGGTCAGATCCCGTCCCGGCTACCTATCAGGCGTCCATCCTGCGGGCACGCACGCTGAGCGCCACACCGGTCCCACCGAGCGCCATCAGCGCGAGGGCACCGGCCGCGAGCGGTCCAACCGCGGCGCCGGTCTTCGGCAGGTCGGGCTTCGCCGGAGTCGTCGGCTTCTCAGTCGGCTTGTCGGAGGGCTTGTCGGTCGGCTTGTCCGAAGGCTCGTCCGTGGGAACCTCGGTGTCGTCCTCGCCCGGGTCCTCGGTCGGCGGGGCCTCACATGCGGTGGTGATCGTGTACTCGTGGCCCGGGTACTGGAGCTCACCGATGTTGGAGGCCGTTACGTAGTCCTGCTCGGGACCACCCAGGTACGCCCTGATGGTCACGGAGCCGTCGTTGTAGCCCTCGGGGAACGTGATGACGCCATCCTCCACGGCCACATACGCACCGGTCTCGTTGCCGTCCTCGTCCAGCTCCGCGTACTCGATCTGGTAGGTGTAGCCCACCACGTCGTTGTCAACGCCGAAGCTGATCTTGCCGCACTCGATCACGGGCTCGTCCACGGCGATGCAGGCCGTCTTGGCGCCCTCAGGCGCGCTGGCGAGCCACGCAGCCGTACTCATGCCCCCGGGGCGGGTGTCGGGGTCGCAGTAGTCGCACACGGGAACCACGTGCTGCACGCCGCCGTTGCCTGCGCCGCCGTACCAGTAGGCGTACTTCGCGGTCTCCTCGTCAACGAAGATGGTCCCGTCGTCGTGGATCATCATCTCGCTCTCGGGGCCAACCACGAATACGGTGACCACGAGATCCTTGGCAGTGTCATTGACGATCGGCCATGTGTACTTCCACTCCGCGTCATCGGCGGGGATGGATTCGCCCACGGCCCACGCGAGCTGGAAGTCACTCTTCCAGTCGTGCTTCACGAGGTTGGTGAACTCGATGTCCAGGGAGTTGCACCTCGGCATGGACGCCTCGCCCACCACGATGCAGTTCGGGGCCTTTTCCGCCGTCTTCATCCAGTTCCCGATCGAGCTCACGGGAGGCCCGTACTCCGAGACGTTGCAGTAGTCGACGTTGCACGCGGTGTCGACCTTCACGGTCTCGCCGGGATACTTCCACGTGTCCTCGTTGGCGAAGGCCACCCAGTCCTGCTCGGGTCCACCGATGAAGAGCTGGACATCCACGGAACCGCGGTTGTAGTTCTCCTCGAACTTCAGGCCACCCTGGGGCATCTTGCCGGTGAAGGTCTGGCCATCCACGGTGTAGGAGTACTCGATCCAGTAGTCGAACGGCTTCACCTTGTTCGTGATCGGAAGATCGACCACGCCGCACGCCTTCGTCAGGGTTCCCACATCGATGCAATCGGTGTTGGCACCCTCGGGGGCCCCTGCGAGCCACGTGGCCACATCGCCGCTGCCGGGGTGGTTGTCGTAGTCGCAGTAGTCGATGGTGGTCTCGTCACCCGGTTCGGTGTCGGCCACGGCCGGCATGGCAGCGACGCCGAGGCCTGCGAAGGCAAGCGCGCCTCCGGCGATCAGGGACAGCGCCCTGCGCCATCCACGAGTCTCTGACATGGTTTTCCTCCATTGTGAATTGGAATCCCGATTCCGCGCGCACGACACCACGCGAATCAGCGGTTATGCCCACACAACCCTACTCCCGAGCTTTAGCCCAAGAGTTCCGAATCACAGCCAGGAGTGCGCCTTAAACGTTGCGTTACGGTAACGAAGATCCTCAAGAGAAGAGGTGCGGATTTTGCGCACTTCAAAGATAGTTACAGAACTACCGCTATCCCCTAATTCACTTCCTCGCCGATAGAGGCTCAGCATTCGCGGCCCACGTGGGCCTCTCTGCGCCGCGCGGACTCACATGCGCCAATCTTCAACACACCTTGAACCTGCTTATGCACCCAACCGGCGCAAGCACGCGGAAACTCCCAGCCTGCGCGGAGGCGCTGACGTAGGCTGAACGGTGCCCGCACCGGGGGCCACGCTGGGGAGGACCACGGCGTACCTGCAACGAGGCACCAAGCCACCGAGGCAGCCCGTCCGCGGCGCGGCATCCACCAGGTCCACAGGAAGCCGAGGAAGTCGTTGAGTCCACGGGTCTCGCGGGTGCATCCCATCACGCCAAGCCGTCGCAGCAGGGCCCCCTGGGATGATGACAACCTCATCCGCGCGCCCCGGTTCTCTGACGAGCAGCTCGCCCGCCACGCCCGTGCACTGTCCGATTCCCATGTGACGATCGAGCGCGCCCGCCCGGTGGTCTCCCTCCTCACGCGGATGCGGGAGAACCAACGGATCCTCACCGCGAACTACGACGCGGTGATGGAGATGGTGGATGAGGGCGAGCCGATCTCCCCGGCGGCCGAGTGGTTCATCGACAACTTCCACGCCATCGAGAAGCAGGTCCAACTGGTCCGCCGGGACCTGCCGCGCAGCTACTTCAAGCTGCTGCCCAAGCTGGGCCCCGGCTTCCTCGAGGGCCATCCGCGCATGTTCGCGGTCATGTGGGCGTACGTGGCGCACACGGACTCGAGCCTGGACCCGGACCAGCTCGCCCGCTACATCCAGGCCTACGATTCGCGCAGCCCCCTGGAGCTCGGAGAACTCTGGGCCGTGGCCATCAACATGCGCGTGCTCTTGGTGGAGAACGCCCGCCGCCTGTCCACGGGGATCGTGGCCGCCGGCCGCGAGCGCCTGCGCGCGGACGCGCTCGCGGACTCCCTGCTCGGCATCGACACGGACGCGGGTCCCACCACCTTGGCCGAGGCCCTGCCCGAGTGGCGCACCACCACCCCCTCCGGCCCGTTCGCGGTCCAGCTCCTGCGGCGCCTGGCCGAGGGCCCGGCCCGGGAGGCGGTGGAGTGGATCCACGGGATCCTCACAGACCGCGGTCTGGACCCGGAGGCGGCGGTCCAGCGCGAGCTGGCCAAGCAGTCGCAGGCCACGCTCACCATGCGCAACATCGTGATGTCCATGCGCAAGCTGGACGATGTGGACTGGGAGGCCTGGCTGGAGTCCGTCTCCGCCGTGGAGGCCGAGCTGCGGCGTTCGCCGGGCTACTCCGAGCAGGACTTCACCACCCGCAACCTCTACCGCTCCCGCATCGAGCGCCTGGCCCGCGGCTCGGACCAGGACGAGCTCACCATCACCCGCCGGGCCACCCGCTTCGCCCAGGAGGGCATGGACGAGGTGGGCCAGCACGTGGGCTACTGGCTGGTGGACCGCGGCGCCCCCCTCCTCGAGGCTGCGATCGCCTACCGGCCCAGCCTGCGCGAACGCGTGATCAGTGCCGTCCAGCGCTCCGGCGTGCCCGGCTACGTGGGCCTCGTGGTCTTCGGAACGCTCATCCTCACCCTCCTCGCCACGTGGGGGATCGCCGCGGCGTGGGCGGGCCTGTCCCCGTGGGCCTCCGTCCTGCTGGGGTTCCTGCTCGTCCTGCCGGTCTCGAACTTCGTGGTGGCCCGGCTGGGGACCCGGCTGACACGGCTGATCCCCACGGACCCCATGCCGGAGTTGCGCCTGGACAATGGCGTGCCGGAGGAGCACCGCACGCTCGTGGTGGTGCCCACGATGATCACCTCCCCGGGTGCGGTGAAGGAGACGCTGGAGTCCCTCGAGACCCACTTCCTGGGCAATGACAACGGGGAGGTCTACTTCGCGGCCGCCACGGACTGGGCGGACGCGGACGCCCCCGAGCGGCCCGGGGACCGGGAGCTGCTGGAGGAGGCCCGGGCCGGGGTGGCGGGGCTGAACGACACCTATGGGGAGCGGTTCCTCCTCTTCCACCGCCGGCGTGTGTGGAACGCCTCCGAGGGCGTGTGGATGGGCTGGGAGCGCAAGCGCGGCAAGCTTGAGGAGCTGAACCGCGTGCTCGCGGGGGACACGGGCACCACCTTCACCACGATCGAGGGGCACCTGCCGGGCCCGTTCCGCTATGTGATCACCCTGGACGCGGACACGCGCCTGCCCCGCACCACCGCCAAGCGGCTGGTGGGGAAGATGGCGCATCCACTGAACGCCCCGCACTTCGCCTCGGACGATCCGAAGGCGGAGGTGATCCGCGGCTACACGATCCTCCAGCCGCGCGTGACCGCGAGCCTGCCCGCGGAGGAGGAGACCTCTTCCTTCCAGATGCTCTACTCCACGCGGCAGGGCATCGATCCCTACACGTTCGCGGTGGCGGACCTCTACCAGGACGTGTTTGACGAGGGCTCGTTCGCCGGCAAGGGCATCTATGACATCGCGGCGCTCTCCCGGGCGCTGGCCGGGGAGATCCCGGAGAACGCGGTCCTCTCCCACGATCTACTGGAGGGCAACTACTCCCGCTCCGGGTACGTCTCGGACGTGGAGGTGGTGGAGGAGCATCCCACCTCCTACGCCGTGCACCTCTCCCGCACCCACCGCTGGACCCGCGGCGATTGGCAGTTGCTTCCCTGGATCTTCGGCAAGCGCCGGGCGCGCATGAGCGGGCTCGGCACCTGGAAGATGCTGGACAACCTGCGCCGCTCGCTCGCGCCCATCTTCGGGGTCATCTCGATCGTGGTGGGTGCCTTCCTCCTGCCCGGCGCCCCGCTCGGCGCGTGGGTGGGCGTGGTGGCCGCCACCGTGGTGCTGCCCGGCCTCATCCCGGCGCTCCGCTCGGTGCTGGGGATCCGGCGCGGCTTCACCCTCTCCTCCCAGGTGCGGGCGATCGGCCGGGACATCTCCCAGGCCCTCACCGTGGGCCTCCTGGACTTCGCGCTCCTGGCCCACGAGGCCGCCGCCATGGTGGACGCGATCACGCGCACCCTGTGGCGCATGGCCGTCTCCCGCAAGCACCTGCTCGAGTGGACCACGGCGGCCGCCGCGGGCCGCTCCGCCAAGGGCGGCCTGGCCTGGTTCTACCGCCGCATGGCCGCCGGCCTCCTCCCCCCGCTCGCACTCGTGGTGGCCCTCATCCTGCGCCCCGGCATCTCCGGCGCCGTGGCCGTCCCGCTCGTCCTGTGGCTGCTCGCGCCGCTGGCCGCCTGGCGGGTCTCCCGCCCCATCGAGAAGGCGCAGCGCTCCGCCTCCCCCGCCACGGGTGCGGCCCTGCGCGCGATCGCGCGGCGCACCTGGCGCTTCTTCGAGGTGTTCACGAACGCCGGGGAGTCAGACCTCCCGCCGGACAACTTCCAGGAGAACCCCTCCGACCGGGTGGCCCACCGTACCTCCCCCACCAACATCGGGATGTACTACCTCTCCGCCGTGGCCGCCCGGGACCTCGGCTGGATCGGCCTCGCAGACGTCACCGACCGGCTCGCCGCCACCATGCGCACCCAGATCTCCCTGGACCACTACGGCGGCCACCTCTTCAACTGGTACGACACCCAGACCGCCCGCCCCCTGAGCCCCCGCTACGTCTCCTCCGTGGACTCCGGCAACCTCGCCGGCCACCTGCTCGTGCTCGCCAACGCGTGTGCG
>CAZTOM010000011.1:7187-8617 GCA_964615555.1 uncultured Actinomycetaceae bacterium | reverse complement strand
CTGCCGGCGGATGACGAGGCCGCGGACTGGCTGGCAGCCGCGGCGGGCACGATCCGCTCGCGGCTGCGGGACCTGGCCCTCACCGAGGCGGAGCTGGCGGAGGTCCGCACACGGCTGCGCTGGGTGGAGGCCGAGGCGCGCCGCGAGTTCGAGGCGATGGACTTCCGCCTCGTGTTCGACGAGGAGCGGGGACTGCTCTCCGTGGGCTACAACCCGGATCGGGAGGAGCTGGACGCCTCCACGTATGACATGCTCGCCTCCGAGTGCCGGCTCGCGAGCTTCGTGGGGATCGCGAAGGGCGACCTGCGTACGAAGCACTGGGGCCGGCTCGGCCGGGCACTCACGGCCACCACGGGTGGGGCGGCGCTGTTGTCCTGGTCGGGATCCATGTTCGAATACCTGATGCCGGCGCTCGTGATGCGGTCCCCCGCGGGTGGCCTGCTGGCCACCACGAAGGAGCGGATCGTGGCCCGCCAGATCGAGTACGGCACCGAGCACGGGATCCCGTGGGGCGTGTCCGAATCCGCGTTCAACGCACGCGACCGGGAGCTCAACTACCAGTACGGCCCGTTCGGCGTGCCCGGGCTCGGTGTGGTGCGCGGGCTCGCGGACAACCTGGTGATCTCCCCCTACTCCACGGGCCTGGCCGCGCAG
Organism: uncultured Actinomycetaceae bacterium; assembly: GCA_964615555.1. GTDB lineage: Bacteria > Actinomycetota > Actinomycetes > Actinomycetales > Actinomycetaceae > JAAZBW01. Next base: position 7,963 of record CAZTOM010000011.1, on the reverse strand, counting down.
TTCGACCCGGAGGCGGCGCTCGCCAACTACCGGGAGCTGGAGCGGATCGGGGCGCGCGGCCACTACGGCTTCTACGAGGCGATCGACTTCACCTCCGAGCGGCTCCCACGCGGGGACCGCTTCGCGGTGATCCACAACTACATGGCCCACCACTCCGGCATGACGATCGTGGCCATCCACAACGTGCTCACCGGCGGGCTCATGCGCGACTGGTTCCACTGCGAACCCATGGTGCGGGCCGCCGAGCTCCTCCTCCACGAGGCCCGCCCCCGCGTGGCCCCCGTGGTCCACGCCCGCACGGACGAGCTGGACCCGAGCCGCGAGCGCCACGTGCGGGCGGTCACCCCGCCCTCGGACCGGAAGTTCGTGGGCCCGCAGGTGCGCAAGCGCGCCATCGCCGCCCTCTCCAACGGCCGCCTCTCCCTCATGGCCACCCCCTCCGGCGCCACCCACCTGCGCTGGAACGGGCTCGCCATCACCCGCTGGCACCCGGACCTCACCACCGATTCCTCCGGGTCCGTCATCTTCGTGCGCGACCGCGCCGGCGGCGAGCTGCACAACCCCACCGAGTTCCCCCTCTTCGAGGGCGGCAGCTCCGCCACCGCCCTGTTCGCGGAGGACTCGATCCTCTTCCACCGCACCGAGGACCGCATCACCTCCTCCGTGGAGCACCACATCTCCCCGGAGGCGGACGCCTGGGTGCAGACCGTCACCATCCGCAACCTCGGCCACCGGGACCTGGACCTGGACGTCACCTCCGCGGCGGAGCTCGCCCT
>CAZTOM010000011.1:0-7087 GCA_964615555.1 uncultured Actinomycetaceae bacterium | reverse complement strand
CTCACCACGCTCGCCTTCACCACCTCCCAGGGCCAGTTGCGCCACGTGGGCATCACCCCCGCGGAGGCCGCGATGTTCCAGAATCTGGCCGGCGCGCTCATCTACCCGGACCCCGCGATGCGGGCTTCCGCGGAGACCCTGGAGGGTGCCCGCTCCCAGGCCGATCTCTGGGCGCTCGGGGTCTCCGGCGATCTCCCGATCATGGTGGTTCGCATCGACGACGAGGAGGACATCGACCTGGTCCGCCAGGCCGTCCGCGCCTTCGAGTACCTGCGCCTCCACCGCATCGCGGTGGACCTGGTACTGCTGGCCGAGAGCGGCGGCTACCTTGCCGGGTTGGTGCGCCGCCTGGAGGGAATCGCGGGATCCATCCAGTCCCGCACCGGCAACCCGGACTCCACGGGACGGGTGTTCGTGGTACGCCGCGACCAGGCCGATCCGCGCGCGCTCGACGCCCTGTTCGGCGCCGCCGCCGTGGTGCTGGTGGCCAAGCGCGGGGACCTGGGCGACCAGCTCATCCTCACCAACCAGCTCCCCCCGCGGCCCGCGGAGTTCCGCACACCCCCGGTCCCGGTGGAGGCTCCGGCGCTGCCCGCGGACGTGGTGGAGTGGCGCCTCGCCGCACCCGAGGGCCCGGGCGGGCCGGCGGGAGAGGTGAGCGGCGCCGTCGGCGGGCGTGAGGGGGAGGTGGGCGGCGCCGTCGGCGGGCTGACAAGCGGGTACGGCGGGTTCGCGGACGGTGGGCGCGAGTACGTGGTGGTGACCACGGCGGACCACCCCACGCCGGCACCGTGGACGAACGTGGTGGCGAACGACCAGTTCGGGTTCCACGCCACGGCCGAGGGCGCGGGGTACACGTGGTGGGGCAACTCCCGGGACAACCAGCTCACGCCGTGGCGGAACAAGCCGATCGAGTCGCCGGTCTCGGAGGTGCTCTACGCGCAGGACCTGCGCACGGGCACGGTGGCCTCGCTCGGATCGGGGGCGGTGCGCGGCGGGGTGCACGAGACGCGGCACGGATTCGGGTACACGGTCTACCGCACGGGATTCGGGGCGCTCGAGCTGGAGCAGACGATGTTCGTGCCCCTCGAGGGCGCGGTGAAGGCCTCGATCGTGCGGGTGCGCAACACCTCCTCGGTGCCGCGCGCGGTGCGGCTCACGTGGTACGCGGAGCCGGTGCTGGGGCAGAACCGGACCGACGCCTCGCGTCACCTGGTCACGTTCGTGGACCCGGCCACCGGGGCGCTCGCGGTGCGCAACCCGTGGAGCCCGCAGGCCCCCGGCCAGGTGGCGTTCGCGGACATGGGCGGCGAGCAGGACCAGTGGACCACCGACCGTACGGAATTCCTGGGCCGGCACGGGTCCGTCTCCCGGCCCGCCGGCGTGGGTCCGCGGCTGAGCGGGCGCGTGGGCGCCGGGTTCGACCCCTGCCTCGCGCTCGCGCGGGACGTGGAGGTGGGCCCGGGCGAGAGCGCGGAGGTGGTGGTCACGTTCGGGGCCACCGGCAGCGCGGAGAACGTGCCGGGGCTGGTCTCCGAGCACCGCTCCACCGACTGGCACGCGGAGCTGGCCGCGGTCCGTTCCCACTGGGACTCGCTGCTGGGCGCGGTGCAGGTGCGCACCCCGGACCCGGCGTTCGACGTGATGATGAACGGTTGGCTGCTCTACCAGACGATCGCCTGCCGCATCCAGGCCCGCTCCGGCTACTACCAGGCCTCCGGCGCCTACGGTTTCCGGGACCAGTTGCAGGACTCCATGACCGCCGTGCTGGTGGACCCCGGCGTGGCCCGGGCGCACCTGCTCACGGCCGCGGGCCGGCAGTTCCGCGAGGGCGATGTCCAGCACTGGTGGCTGCCCGCCTCCGGGGACGGCATCCGCACCCGCATCACTGACGACGTGGTCTGGCTCGCGTACGTGACCGCCCACTACCTGCGGGTCACCGGGGACACGGGCGTGCTGGAGGAGCAGGTCCCCTTCCTCGAGGGGCCGCAGCTCGAGGAGGGTGAGCACGAACGCTACTTCCGTCCCGAGGTCTCCGCCGCCACGGCCTCCCTGTACGAGCACTGCCTGCTCGGCCTGCGCCACGCCATGCGCTACGGCTTCCACGGCCTGCCCCTCATGGGCACCGGCGACTGGAACGACGGCATGAATCGGGTGGGCGCCGAGGGCCGCGGCGAGTCCGTGTGGCTGGGCTGGTTCCTGGTCAACGCGCTCGAGGAGTTCGGCGAGGTGGCGGACGCTCGCGGGGACTCTGAGGTGGTGGAGGAGTTCGCTGCGGAGCGCACGCGGCTGATCGCGGCGTTGGAGGACGCCGGCTGGGACGGGGAGTGGTACCGCCGCGGCTACTTCGACGACGGCACCCCGCTCGGGGCCGCCGGGCGCGCCGAGTGCCGGATCGACGCGATCGCCCAGTCCTGGGCGGTGCTCGCCGGTGGCGGGCGCCCCGAGCGGGCACGCATGGCGATGGAAGCGGTGCAGCGGGAGCTCGAGGTCCCCTCCGTGGGGATCCTGCGCCTGTTCACCCCACCATTCGAGCACTCCGAACCGGACCCCGGATACATCCGCGCCTACCCGCCGGGCGTGCGGGAGAACGGCGGCCAGTACACGCACGGAGCGCTGTGGTCGATCTTCGCGTGGGCCGAGCTCGGGAGGGTGGACCGCGCCTACGAGCTGTTCGCCATGCTGAACCCGGTCAACCACGCCCGCGACCGCGCCGCCGCGGACGTCTACACGGTGGAGCCCTACGTGGTGGCCGCCGACGTCTACTCGGTGGCGCCGTTCGAGGGCAAGGGCGGCTGGACCTGGTACACCGGCTCCTCCGGGTGGATGTACCGCGCCGGCCTCGAGGCCGTGCTCGGCGTGCGCCGCGAGGGGGACGAGCTGGTGGTCACGCCGCAGCTGCCGCCCGGCTGGGAGAGCGCAGAGGTGCGCGTGCGCCACGGTGAGACCGAAACGGTACTCAAACTCCGGCGTCGTGAGGGTGCGCCAGAATTGCCGGACGCTACCCCGCAGATCGCTGAGGGTGCGCCGCACGTGCAGTCCGCGGCCGGCGGGGGCGCGTCAGAGGTTCGGATCCCGCTTGGTGAGGGGGGCCACCACGAGATCCCCGTGCGGTAGTACCTGTACGGCGGGATTTCCTCGTAACGGCGGGTGGATGGGGTGATCCTGAGGGTATGAGAATTCGCAGCCTGGTGACGCTCGCAGCGCTGGTGGGCTGGCTGGCCCTGGCCGGATGCGGCACCGAGGAGGTGGTGGTCCCGGGCGGTGGCAGCGGTGGTTCCGGATCGGCCACGCCCGGCCCCGGGCGCCTCCCCGCTCCGGGGCAGGCCCACCCCACCGAATGCATGTGGTTTGGCCGGGACCTGGCCGATGAACTCGAGGCACTACCGGGGGTGGCGGGGGCGGTGGTGACGCTCCTCTCGAGCAAGTGCCAGGGGTCCGTGACCGACATCGAGAGATACCTCGTCTCCATCGAGCTTGCGGAGACCGCCACCGCGGACGAGATCACCGCGGCCATCGGGTTCCGCCAGGAGATCTACGATGAGCGGATCGCCCCGGTGTTCCCCGTGGAGGAGGGGTTCATGCTGGAGCTTCCCGGCGGGGGAGGTGTGACCTGGGCCGATGATGTGGATATCACGATGTCCCACGAACTCGCTATGGCGATCGAACGGAACCTCACCAACGAGCTGGGCGATGCCGTCCTCTACTTCGGGGCCGCCAGGACCAACATCTGGTCCGAGAGCTACCTGCCGGGCCCGGAGGACCTGGACGCCACCGAGGAGATCGCGCGCCTGCACGCCCAGTTCGTCAGCGAGATGGCCGCGGCAGCGGGCGCGGAGATGGGAACGCTCAGGCTGGGCCGCGGCGCCTTCGGCACCGAGGTGACCCTCCCCATCTACGCGGGCGCGGATCCTGCCGGCTGGGGAGCCTGGGTGGCCGACTGGTACAGGCTCGTGGACGCGGTGGAGAACCCGGGCACCGCCACGGGCCCAGGGAATCCGGGCTCCACCACGGGCCCAGGCGCGGGCACCACCACGGGCCCCGGCGCGGGCACCGATCCGGGAGACGTCCCGCGCCCGGACGGTCCCCGGGTGAAGTTGTACTCGGGTGACGAGGTGAGCCTGGAACTCCCGTTCTTCCCCGATAGCGTGCCGGAGGATATCCAGGCCGCCGTGGACCAGCTCATCGCGGACGCGCAGGCGCTCGGTATCACGGACATCGGGGCACGCTGGACCGCCACCCACTACGAGTAGGCGACCCGGGGGCCTGACGGCCTGGATGCTTGGGGGCTTGGGGGCTTGGCGGCCCGGAGGCTTGGGGGCTTAGCGGCCCGGATGCCTGGGGCGTCACCCGATCACGGGTAGAGGCCGCGCAGCTCGTGGGCCGTGGCCACCCGCTCCACGGCCATGGCGGTGGCCGCGTGGCGGAGGTTGAGCTTGTGCTTGGTGGCGAACTCGTTGACCTCGTCCCAGGAGGCGATCATCTTGGAGCGCAGGCGCTCCTCCACCTCGTCCCGGGTCCACCAGTAGGCCTGGTTGCCCTGCACCCACTCGAAGTAGGAGACGATCACGCCGCCACTGTTCGCAAGGATGTCCGGCACCACGAGCACCTCTTTCTCCGCGAGGATGGCGTCCGCGCGGGCCGAGGTGGGGCCGTTGGCACCCTCCACCACGAGCCGGGCCTGGACGTCGGCGGCATTCGCGCTCGTGAGTACGCCCTCCATGGCGGCGGGGACCAGCACGTCCACCTTGCTGGTGAGCAGGTCGTCACGCTCCATCGGCTCTGACTCCGCGAACTCGGTGACCCGGCCCGTCTCGGCCATGTGCTCCTCGAGCTTGGGGATGTCGAGCCCGCCCTCGCGGTACACGGCACCGAACTGGTCGGAGACGGCCTCCACCTTGACGCCGGCGTCCCACAGGAAGCGGGCCGCACCGGCACCCACCTTGCCGAAGCCCTGCACGGCGGCGGTGGTGGCCTCCGGCTTCATGCCGAGCTGCTCCATCGCGGCGAGGGTTACGTGGACCACGCCCCGCGAGGTGGCGTCGCGCCGGCCCAGCGACCCGCCCAGGGAGAGCGGCTTGCCCGTGACCACGCCCAGCACGGTGTGGCCGGTGGCCACCGAGTAGGTGTCCATCATCCAGGCCATCGTGTGCTCGTCCGTGCCCACATCGGGTGCCGGGATGTCCATGTCATGGCCGAGCAGGGGCATGAGCTCGGACGTGTACCTGCGGGTCACGCGCTCCAGCTCGCTCGCGGAGTACTCCAGCGGGTTGATCTTCACCCCGCCCTTGGCGCCGCCGTAGGGCAGGTCCACGAGCGCGCACTTCCACGTCATCCACATGGCGAGCGCGCGCACCTCGTCCAGCTCCACGGTGGCGTCAAAGCGGAGGCCGCCCTTGGCCGGGCCGCGCGTGATGTTGTGCTGCACGCGGTGTCCTTCGAAGACCTCGAGCGTGCCGTCGTCGCGCCGCAGCGGGATGGTCACGGACATCTCCCGCCGGGGGCGGGCGAGCATCTCATAGGTGCCGTCGTCATAGCCGAGGAACTCGACGGCGTCACGCACCTGGGCGCGTGCCTCATCGTATGCAGGGGTAGGGGTTCTCATCACAGCTCCGGTCGTGGGCGGGTGGTCGCCCTGAAAACCTAACGCACCGAACGTGCAGGTGTGGGCACAGTCACGCCATCCGTTACGTAACCCGACATACACCTGCCGTCCGCTGGGGCCGGTGGCGGGGGGCGATACGGTGGCACCATGGCCGCGAACGAGGACCGACGCCAGTACCACCACCTCCATGACGCCCTGCGGGACAACGGGATCCCGGCCGAGAACTGGCCGCTGATCGAGCGGTACACGCGGCAGATCGGGATCTCCCGCTACCACCGGACCTCCGGGTACATCCGCGCCGACCGCGCCGATGGGAGCGGCTCGCTCAAGATCGGCTGGGGCTGGGGGCTCGGCTTCACATCCCGGGACGAGGCGATCGTGGCCGCCGGCCGCGACCAGGAGGTCTGGCAGTGGATGGACGGCGGGCGCCCGAGTGGTATCTGGGGAGTCACCCATCCGGTGCACGGCGCCGTGGCCACGGGTGAGAAGACCCCGGCTAAGCCTGTGGAGAAGGTGACCGGCATCTGCCCCACATGCTTCACGCGGCTGCCGAACACGGGCACCTGCGACTACTGCGCGTGAGGGACGCGGGCGCCGCGGTGCGGACGGCAGTAGCGCGGCGGTGCGGGCGCGGGTAGGGAGGCGAGCCGCTACCGCTTCCCGGCGGCCTGGTTGCGCGCCACCATCTCGGTGATCCAGATGGGCGCGTAGGGCGAGGTGCAGTTCGGGGGCGTGGGGTAGTCCTTCAGGACCTCGAGGCGCTCCCCGATCGCGAGGGCCCGCTCGCGGTGCTCGGGGTGGGTGATACCGATCTGGGCGAGGCAGGTGTTCATGGCCCACTGGAGCCGCTCGGGGGCGTCCTTCATCTCGGCCTCGACCTGGTCCAGCAGGGCGTCCAGGTCCAGCCCGTCCGGCTTCTTGGTGACCCGCTCGGAGGTCAGGTCCCAGCCGGCGGCTGCCACCACCGGGTGCGGGTCTGAGAACCAGCGGCCGCGCAGGTCCTCCGCGTGGGGCGACTTCTTCACCAGGTAGGAGACGAGCCAGTCCTGCACCTTGCGGGCCCGGGACTCGCGCAGCATCTGGTCCAGTTCATCCGCGGAGAACTCCTTCGGCGTGACCAGGAGCAGTGCCACGAGCCGCGAGGCGGTGTCCCCCGTGGCCCACAGCTCCCGGGCCAGCGTGGGATTTCGGCCGATCTCCTTGGCGAGGGCGCGCAGCTTGGTGAGGTTCACGCCGTGGTCATCGCCGTGGCGTTCGTTCACGGCCCGCATCTTCGGGTCCTCGAGGGCCGCGAGCGCGGCCTGCACTCCCGCAACGGTGGAGCGGGCGGCAGCGGGGGCGGTGGAGGGATCAGCCATGGGCGCCAATCTACTGGGCCGGTGCGCCGGCCACCGCGCCAAGCCGCCCGCGCCCGAACCCTCCCGCTACACCGCCAGCGCCAGCGCCACCGCCTACTCCTGCGTCCTCTCGAACACCCAGGCG
>CAZTOM010000010.1:2780-23624 GCA_964615555.1 uncultured Actinomycetaceae bacterium | reverse complement strand
GACCCCACGGCCCTCGCGGTGCGCTCCGGCTGCCTGCCGCGGTACTCCACCGAGGACGTGGCCACCGCCCTGGACCAGCGGCGGGACGCGGCCCTGGAGGACGTGCTTGCGCTCATGGACCAGATCGCCGCAAACGGGTGGGCGATCGGCTACCAGCGCGATGCCTCCTCCCACTCCGCGGCCCGGCTCGCTCGCACCTTCTCCCAGCTCTTCGGTGCCACGCTCGTGGACGCCGGATCGGCCCTCCAGGGCCAGACGATGTCCCTCCTGGACACCTCCAACGCCGTGGTCCTCCTGGGCGACGGCTCGAAGGAGGGCATGAGGTCCATCGAGGTTGCCTTCTCCAACCTGATGGCCACGGGACTGGTCCCCACCACCCAGCTCGTGATCGGGCTCGTCCAGACGGTGAAGTCCTCAAAGATCGACCTCGGCTGGGAGTCCGACATCGTCCGCAGGCAGGGCATCCGCAGCGTCGGTATCCCGTGGGACCCGCAGCTCGCCACCGCGCAGCAGGTGCGGCCCGAAATGCTGGGCCCCACCACGCTGCGCGCCTTCGCCCGCCTCCTGGCAGAAGTGGTGGACACCTCGATGAGCGCCGGAGGTGCCGCATGAGCATCCGCCTGGTCCACCGTCCCGCCCGGGTCCACCCCGCCCTCACCTACCCCGAGGCCGTGAACCTGCTGGAGCCCCAGGGCCTCCCCGATGCCGAGCAGGGCGGGATGGGGATGCTCTCCCTGATCCCCATGGTGGGATCGGGCGCCGCCATGATGCTGATGATGTCCGCGCGGGCGTCCTGGATGGCCCCCTTCGGCGCCATCATGATCACCGTCATGCTCGTGGGCGCCATCTTCATGTTCTTCTCCGGGCGCGGGAAGAACGAGCGGCAGCGCAAGGCCCAACGCGAGCGCTACCTGGACTACCTCGAGCGCACCCGGCGGGACCTTCGTACCAGCGAGGACGAGTTCCGCGAGCGGGCCACCGCCGCCTACCCCGCCCCGGACCGCCTGATGGGCCTCGTCTACGACGACGCGCGCCTGTGGGAGCGCAGGCGCGGCCACTCGGACTTCCTGACCGTACGGGTGGGCACCGGTTCCCTGCCGATCCGCGAGATCAAGGTGAAGGTCTCCGAGACCCCCAACCAGATCAACGACGAGTTCATGATCGCGGAGGCCAACGTGGTGGCCCGCCGCTTCGGGGTGGCCGGAGCCATCCCGGTGGTGGTGCCCCTGGACCGGGCCGGGCACGTCTCGGTGGTGGGCCGCTCCGGGGACGCCCTCGCCCGGGCCATCCTCGCCGGTGCCGCCGCGCTCAACTCCCCGGAGGACCTGCTCATCGGCATCGTGGCGCCGCCCTCGCGGCGGGCCGACTGGGAATGGACCCAGTGGCTCCCCCACGTCTCGCAGGGGGTGCGCGCCCTCGGGGCCCTGCGGATCGCGCAGAACGTGTCCGACTTCCGCGCCATGGTGCACCGCGAACTGGAGGCCCGCACCTCCCGTGCGGCCGAGGCGATGCGGGCGGGCGGCTCCGGGGCCTCCGCCCAGGCCTCCGCGCGCATGCTGATCGTGGTGGATGGGCGGGAGGGGACCGACGGGTTCATCACCTCCCCGGACCCGCGCTACTCCCTGGACCAGCTCGGGGTGACTGTGCTCCACCTCGTGGAGGATCGCCTCCGTGAGCCCGAGTCCGTGCGGATCCGCTTCACCCAGACCGGCGAGCAGGCGTGGATGGTGGAGCGCTACACCAGTGAGGAGGCCCTCCCCCAGCGCACCGACTTCACCCTCGACCCGTTCTCCGCCGAGCAGGCCGAGGCCCTCGCCCGTGAGCTCGCCCCGCTGCGCCTGTCCGAGGAGTCGCTCGAGCACTCCGAGTCCAAGTCGGTCACCGCGTTCACGGACATGATGGGGATCGGGGACATCCGGGACGTCGACTTCGACCGCCTGTGGGCGGGCCACACCGAGTCCTCCTTCCTGCGCGTCCCGATCGGCGTGGACGACGGCGGGGGCCAGGTGGTCCTGGACCTGAAGGAGTCCGCCCAGTTCGGTATGGGCCCCCACGGCCTGTGCGTGGGTGCCACCGGGTCCGGAAAGTCCGAGCTGCTCCGCACCCTCGTGCTCGGCCTGCTCGCCGCCCACAGCCCGGAGGACCTGTCCATGGTGCTCGTGGACTACAAGGGCGGTGCCACATTCGCCCCATTCGTCCACGCCCCCCAGGTGGCCGGCCTCATCACGAACCTCTCGGACGACATCTCGCTGGTGGACCGCATGTACACCTCCCTGGAGGGAGAGATCCTGCGACGCCAGGAGGCCCTCAAGGCCGCAGGCAACATCAACGACATCACCTCCTACCGGCTGCGCCGTGAGGAGGTCCTCGCCGACGGCGGCCAGATGGACCCCCTCCCCCACCTGATGGTCATCATCGACGAGTTCGGCGAGCTGTTGACCGAGAAGCCCGACTTCATCGACCTCTTCCTCCAGATCGGCCGGATCGGGCGGTCCATCGGCGTGCACCTGCTCCTCAGCTCCCAGCGCATTGAGGGCGGGCGGCTGCGCGGCCTGGACACCTACCTCTCCTACCGGCTCGGACTGCGCACCCTCTCGGATGCGGAGTCCCGCTCGGTCCTCGAGACCTCCGACGCGTTCCACCTGCCCCCGCTCCCCGGCTACGGGTACCTCAAGGTGGACACCACGGTCTACACGAAGTTCCGGGCGGGCTACGTCTCGGGCGAACTCCCCGCGGAGGACGAGGCCGAGGTGGTGGAGGAGGTGTGGAAGCCACGGATCGCCACCTCCACCATGTACGGCGTCCAGCACCCCTCCCAGGAGCCCGAGCAGCAGGAGGAGGCCCCGAAGAAGCCCGCACGGCGCTCCACCACCGCTCCCACGGTGCTCGGCACGATCCTGGAGCAGCTCCAGCTCCGCGAGCGCGCCGTCCCGCCCATCTGGCTGCCTCCCATGCCGGACGTGATGACCCTGGACCAGATCGCCGGACCACCCCGGGAGACGGCGGCCGGTCCGCGCATCCCGCTCTCCGCCCCGCTCCGCATCCCGGTGGGCCTGCGGGACAACCCAGCCCGCCAGGAGCAGGGCGCCTGGGAGATCGACCTCACGGCGGCCGGTGGCAACCACCTCATCATGGGAGGACCCCAGACCGGCAAGACCACCCTCCTGCAGACCATCGCCGCCGCGGCCGCGATCACCCACACCCCCTCCGAGCTCGGGGTCTACGGGATCGACCTCCTCGGCTCCAACCTGCTCCCCCTCACGGGCCTGCCCAACGTGGGCGGGATGGCGAGCCGCTCGGACCGCGAGCAGATCCGCCGCACCGTGGAGGAGCTGCTGGGGATGCTCGCGGAGCGCGAGGAGCTGTTCGAGAAGCACGGCATCGACACGATGGCCACACTCCGCCGCCGGCGGGCGCTCGGGGAGCTCGGGGACATCGGCTCCACGGACATCGTCTTCCTGGTGGACGGGTGGGGTGAGGTGCGCGAGGACTTCGAGCACCTCGAGGACTCCCTGCGCACCCTGGTCACCCGTGGCCCCGGGTTCGGGATCCACACGATCGCCACGGCCTCGCGCAGCACGGACGTGCGCATGCAGGTGCAGAACTCGTTCGTGAACCACGTGGAGTTCCGCCTGCCCGATCCGGTGGACTCGAACCTCTCCCGGAAGCTCGCCGAGCAGATCCCCGTGGGACGCCCGGGACGCGGCCTCGTGGACGAGGAGCTCTTCGTGCACGCCGCCCTCCCCCGCATCGACGGCGTGGCGGAGAAGGACGATGCGGGAGAGGGCCTCCAGCGGCTCGTGGAGCACGTGGCGGCCGCCACCGCGGAACGGGCCCGCCGCGTGCGGGTCCTGCCCCGCGTGGTCACGCCGGCGGACGTGCGTCCCCATCCCACGCGCCCGGAGCTGGTCCCCGTGGGGTTCTCCGAGCGGAAGGTGGAGACCTTCTACCTGGACCTCTTCGACCGCGACCGCAACGTGATCATCCTGGGGGACACCGAGACCGGGAAGACCACTATCCTGCGCTACCTCGTGGACTCGATGATCGAGCGGATGGGCCCCGAGGAGGTCACGTTCGCGATCCTCGATCCGCGCCGCTCCCTCCAGGGGGTCTTCCCCGAAGAGTACGTGGGCGGCTACGCCTCCTCCGTGGCGGTGGCCACCGGGCTCGTGCAGGCCATGCGCCCGGACTTCGAGTCCCGCGTGCCGCGCACCACGGCCGAGCAGGACGCCGCACCGAGCGCGGAGGGGCGCCCGAAGATCGTGCTCGTCATGGACGACTACGACGTCCTCTCCGGGGCGGGCGCGTCCCCGCTCGGGGAGTTGCGCAGCTTCATCTCGATGGGCCCGGAGATCGACTTCCACATCCTCATGGCCCGCCGGATGGCGGGTGCCTCCCGCGCCCTGTACGACTCGGGCTTCTCCACCCTGAAGGACTCCGGCGCCACGGGCATCATGCTCTCCGGTGACCGCAGCGAGGGCGCACTGCTCGGCAATGTCCGCCCCGCCAAGCTCCCCGCGGGGCGCGGCATCGTCATCCAGACGGGCCAGGCACCCCAGACGGTCCAGTTCGTCCTCCCCGGCGCCTGAGCACCGCCCCCGCCGCCTGAGCCCCCTCCCGGCGCCTGCCACCCGCGCAGCGCCCAGTGCCCCGCGCCCCGTACGCCCGGCAGCCCGCCCACCCGGGCTCCCCCCGCACGACGAAGGGGCCGGACCTGCCTCGTGGCAGATCCGGCCCCTTCGTGGGTCCTGCGGTCGGGTGACCGCGCGGGCACCTGCGGTCAGCGACCGCCGATGCTCTGGACGATGTTGAGGGTCTGGCGCATCGCGTTCCCGGCGATGTCCGACTGGCGGGTCACCGTGTCCATGGCCATCTGGACACAGGCGCGGGCCTCGGTCTTGGCCTGGATCAGCAGGTCGTGGTTCACGACCATTGCCTCGGCGGTGCCGTCCATGTCGAAGTCAGCCATCAGCTTCGAGAACGAGCCGTCCTCGTCGCTGAAGAGCTGCTCGAGGCGCGCGCCCGCGTTCTTGAGGGTCTGGATTGCATCGCTGGCAGATCCCTGGTGCCATGCGTGACGACCGGTCATGTCTCTCTCCTCTTCTACCTAGGTCTCGGGCGCTCAGACGATCTGCGGCGCGGGGTTGTCGGTGGTGGCGTTGATGGTGGCCGTGGCCTCGTCCATCTGCTGGCCCAGGTGCTGCTCGAGGGCGTTGTTCATGAGCTGGTTGGTGTTCTGGAGGTTGCCGAACGCACGGTTGGTCAGGGCCACCACGTTCGCCACCTTCGCCACGAGGGCCTTGTTCGCCACGTCCACCTGGCCGTCAATCGTCTTGCCCCACTGCTCGGGGACCTGGATCACGATGGCGAGCTGCTCCTGGATCTGGGCGATGAGGTCCTCACCCGTCTTGTAGTTCGTGGGCATTGCGCCATGCTGGACTTCCCACTTGGTCTGTGCCATGAGTTCATCTCCTGCCTAGAGAACCTGCGTGGCGGTCCCACGCTGTTGCACGATCAGCCTCAACCACCCGAAATGAAGAGTCAATGACATTCCGGGCGGCAAATCTCCCCTACTCGCGCTCCCGCATCCGGGAGTCGTATTCGGCTCGTCTCTCGAGGTCCCGGATGACCTTGCGGGTCTTCCGCTCCGCCACGAGCCGTTCGCCCACGGCCTGCGGGGTCCACTCCTCATCAGAGACGGACCGGATGTCGGAGGCGTCGATCTCCCCCTCCTCGTCCCGGGCGGCCGGTGCGGGGCGCCGCATCCGGTCGGGCGGCACCACCCCGGGTGCCAGGAGGCGGGCGGTGACCAGGAAGCCGGTGTGCGCCACCATCCGGTGGTCGGGGCGCACCGCAAGGCCCTCCACGTGCCACGTGCGCACCATGGACTCCCACGCCTGCGGTTCCGTGAAGCGCTCGGAGGCCCGGATGTCCTCCACGAACCGGGAGAGTTGCGTGGTGGTGGCCACGTAGGCGAGCAGCACGCCGCCCGGCACGAGCGCGTCCACGGCCACGGAGATGTTCTCCCAGGGCGCCAGCATGTCCAGGACCATGCGGTCCACCCCGGCCTCGAGCCCCAGTCCGGGCAGCACCTCGGCGAGGTCCCCGTGGTGGACCTCCCACGCCGGGTGGCGCCGCCCGAACCACGCGTCCACGTTCTCCTCCGCGATGCGCGCGAAGTCCTCCCGCCGCTCCACCGAGACGAGCCGGCCGCGCGGCCCGATCGCGTTCAGCAGCGTCATGGAAAGCCCGCCGGACCCGACGCCGGCCTCCACCACCACGGCGCCGTCGAAGATGTCCCCCATCTGCACGATCTGGCCCGAGTCCTTCGGGTAGACGATCGTTGCCCCGCGCGGCATCCCGAGCACGTAGTCGGACAGCAGCGGGCGCAGCACCAGGTACTCCTTGTCCAGCGCGGTGAGTACCACGGAGCCGTCGGGCAGCCCGATCACGTCGTTGTGGCGGATCACGCCGTAGTGGGTGGAGAAGGATCCCCCGGCCCGCAACTGGATCGTGTGCATGCGGCCCTTCGCGTCCGTGAGCTGTACGCGTTCGCCATCGCGCAGCGGACCGCGCCGCCCGGCCGGACCGGGAATCGTCTCGTTCACGCCCGGAAGCCTACCGTCCTCCGCCCCGACGGCGTCCCTCCACTTCCAGCGCCCGCGCCAGGTCCCCCACGCCCGCCAGCCACGCCCGGTCCCCCTCCCGGTGCACGACGACGCCACTCACCCGGGCGGCCTGGGAGACCGCGGCCGCGGCGTCCGCTCCGTACCGCTCGCCCACCACGGCCTCGGGTGGCACCACCCGTGCCACGGCCTGCGCGGTGAGGCCCGCGCCCTCCGCGTGGGCGAGGTCCGTGGGGAGGACCACCCCCACCACGCGGCCCCCCTCCACGAGGACCGCGCCCACGCCCGGGACCGAGGTGAGGGGCGCCGTCGGGGAGAGGAGGGGGACCTCCACCATGGCGCGCTGGAGGTCCAGGCCAACCACGGACATGCGGGCCCGCGCGGCCGCGAGCGAGCGCTGGGCCCCGCTCCACAGGATGAAGACGATGAGGAGGAGCCAGATGTCGCTGCCGCCCATGCCGCGCTGGGTGAGGCGGGCGAGCGCGAGGGCACCCACGGCGATGGCGAGGACCACCCCGGCCCAGGCGGCGATGAGCATGCCGCGGTCGCGGCTGCCGGTAATCTTCCAGGCGGCGGCATGGACCAGGTGGCCGCCGTCCATCGGGAGGCCGGGGGCGAGGTTGAAGATGCCCATCACCAGGTTCACGAGCGCCAGTGGCGCGAGGTAGGCGGCCCACGTCCAGCCCTGCCCCACGCCGAGGCGGATGAACTGGTCCAGGGCCAGGGCGAGCAGGAGGTTGGAGGCGGGACCGGCGAGGGCCACGAGCGCCATGACGCCCGGCCCGCGTTCGGGCCCGCGGAAGGAGGTGTACCCGCCCCACAGCGTGAGCGTGATCGATTCCGGGGGCCGGCCGAGCGCGCGGCCCGCGGCGCCGTGGCTGAGCTCGTGGACGAACACGGACAGGAACAGCCCGAGGGTGAGGACCACCGCGAGGATGAGGGCCCGTTCGGTGCTGCGGCCCCCGGAGGTCAGGCCCGTGAAGTAGATGGTGGCCAGGAGGAGGACTCCGATCGGCCAGGAGCGGTCGAGGAAGAGCGGGGTACGCCCCACGCTGCCGATCCGCCATGCCGCTGCGCCCATGGCACCAGCGTACGGGGCGGGGCGGAGGGCTGCGCCCCCGGCGCGGGAGGGTGGCCGGGTACGCGGCGCGTGGCGGGCGGGCGCGAGCTACCCGGGACGGGTGGCGGGGTTGGCCGGCCGGGTACCTGTGGAGGGCCCGGCGTTCGTGTCGGTGGGTACGGATACGGTGGTGCCCATGAAGAGAGCAGCCGTCTCCGCCTCGCGCGCGAAGGACTTCCAGCAGTGTCCCCTCATGTTCCGCTTCCGCGCGGTGGACCGCCTCCCGGAGGCGCCCAGCCCGGCGGCCGTGAAGGGAACGCTGGTCCACTCGGTCCTGGAGCGGCTGTTCGACCTACCGGCTGCGGAGCGCTCCGCGGAGGTGGCGGAGCGGCTGGTGGATCCTCAGTGGGCCTCGCTCCTCTCCCGGGAGCCGGAGTACCTCACCATGTTCGCCACCCAGGAGGAGCTGGCCACGTGGCTCACGGAGGCCCGCGCGCTCGTGGCGAACTACTTCCGCATGGAGAACCCCCGCCGCCTGGAGCCGGACGCGCGGGAGCGGTTCGTGGAGGTGGAGGTGGGAGACGGGCTCCTGCTGCGCGGCTACATCGACCGGGTGGACAAGGCCCCCAACGGGGCGCTCCGGGTGGTGGACTACAAGACGGGGAAGTCGCCCTCCCCGCGCTTCGCGGCGGAGGCGCTGTTCCAGATGCGCTTCTACGCGCTCATGATCTGGCGGCTGGACGGGGTGATCCCGGCGCGGTTGCAACTGATCTACCTGGGGGACGGGCGCACCCTCACACTCGATCCCACCCAAGAGGAGCTGGAGGCCACGGAGAAGGACGTGCGTGCCCTGTGGGAGCGGATCGAGGCCGCAGCGAGGTCCGGAACGTTCGAGCCGCGCCGCTCCCCGCTGTGCCCGTGGTGCTCCTTCCAGGCGCTGTGTCCCGTCTTCGGCGGCACACCCCCGCCCCTGCCCCCGAAGGGCGTGGTCAACCTGCTCACCGCCCGGCGGGAGGCACCCGCCCAGCCGTGACGCCGGCTTCGCGCCCAGCATTCGCGCCCGCAGCGCGCCCAGCTCCCGCGCCCGCAGCCCGCCCAGCCGTGACGCCGGCCTGGTAGGCGGTGTGCGTGGCGCGCAGGTGGGCCAGGTCCACGCCGGCCAGCGTGGGCCAACGCAGCACGCCGGGGAGTTCGGGAACCTCGCCCTCGCCGGGGACCACCACGGGCGTCACCCCGGCCGCGAAGATCGCATGGCCGCCCGGACCGGAGTCCTCGATCGCGAGGCAGTCGGCGGGCTCGAGCCCCAGGTCTGCCATCGCGGCCAGGTAGATGTCCGGGGCGGGCTTGCCGCGTTCCACGGAGTCCCCCATGCGTACGGCGGACAGGGCGCCTGCCGGAACGGACTCGGCAGCAGCGGCAACGTACGGCCCGTAGCTCATGGTCACGAGCGCCTGCACCACGCCGGCCGCCTGGGCCTCCTCCACCAGTTCGAGTGCTCCGGGGCGGTAGGGCAGCCCGTCGGTGCGTACCAGCTGTTCCATCCGGGCGAACAGCGCCGCGGAGACCTCGGGCGTGGACAGGGGCACGCCGCGGGCCTGCATCCGCTGCGCGGTCACCTCGAGGGAGTTGCCGATGCACGCGGCGGCATCCTCCATGGTCCACGTCCCGCCGTGCTCGGCGGCCAGTTCGATCTCGGAGCGCATCCAGTACGGCTCGGAATCGATGAGGGTCCCGTCCAGGTCCCACAGGATGGCTCGAAGTTGCGTGGTCACCCGCCAAGGCTATCGGCACGTAGGCTGGGGTCATGAGCACGCACGATCAGGGGCAGCCACCGATCCTGGTGGTGGCCTTCGAGGGCTGGAACGATGCCGGGAGCGCCGCCACCACCGCGGTGGACCTCCTGGCCGACGAGTGGGAGGCGGACCTCGTGGACGTGGTGGACGGCGACGGCTACTACGACCTGCAGGTCAACCGCCCCATCGTCTCGCGTGACGAGGACGGCAACCGGATCATCACCTGGCCGGGTACCGACGTGATGCTCGGCCACCTGCCCTCGGGCCGGCGCGTGGTGCTGATGCACTCCGTGGAGCCCTCCCTGCGTTGGCGCTCCTTCGTGGAGGACCTGCTCGAGGTGGCGGACACCTACGGCGCCACCGAGGTCTACACGCTCGGCGCGCTCCTCGCGGACGTCCCGCACACCCGTAACCTGCCCACCAACGCCACCTCCAGTTCCAGTGAGGTGCGCGAGCGGCTCGGCCTGCGCACCTCCGAGTACGAGGGCCCCACCGGGATCGTGGGCGTGTTCGACTCGCTCGCCACGGCCCGCGGCTACGACGCCGTCTCCCTGTGGGTCTCCGTGCCGCACTACGTCTCGGACATGCCGAGCCCCAAGGCTGCCGCCGCGCTCATCTCCGCGCTCGCGGCCATGCTCGAGGTCCCCGTGGAGCTGCCCGAGCTCGCCGAGGAGGCGGAGCGCTGGGAGTCCGCCGTCACCGAGCTCACCTCGGACAACCCGGAGATCGAGGGCTACGTGGCGCAACTGGAGTCCACCCGGGACGCGGCCGAGTCGGCCGAGGCCACCGGGGACGCGATCGCGGCGGAGTTCGAGCGCTACCTGCGCCGCCACGGCAAGTAGCCCGCCCGGTCCGCAGGACCTACCCCGCGCTCCCTCCGAGCCCGGTCCGCAGAGCCCGCCCAGGTCCCTACAGGCGAATCCCGAGCAGCGCGTCCACGGCGGACCTCGCGGCCCGGTCTCCCCCGGCCCCGTCCCCGCTCGGGTCACCGGAGGGCCCGGTGTCCAGCTTCGCTGCGGCCCACTCGTCCACGACGACGAGCGCGCCCGGGGTGTCCACACCGTCCGCGAGGCGCTCCGCCATGGCCTGGGCGAGGCCCGCGGATGTTCCGGGGACCTCGGCCGCCGCGCGCCACGTGGCCAGCCGCTCCCGCGCTCCGCGCAGGTGCTCCTCGCTCCACTCGGCGTCCTCCGCCCAGGGGATCGCGGCGAGGGCGAGCCGGATCGCGGCCGGGTCCTCCTCCTCGCGTAGGCGGCGCACGAACACCAGGTTGCCGAGCGACTTGCTCATCTTCTCGCCCGCGTAGGCGAGCATCCCGGCGTGCATCCAGAAGCGGGAGTCCCCGCACCCGAGCATGCGCAGGTGGGAGGCGGACATGGGGTGGTGGGGGAAGGCGAGGTCGCTGCCCCCGCCCGTGATCGTGGGGGCGGTCCCGAGCGTGGCCTCGGCGATCACGGCGCACTCGATGTGCCACCCGGGTCGGCCGTCCGCCAGCCCCTGCCCATCCCAGGCGGGCTCGCCCTCGCGGGCGGAGCGCCACAGGAGGGGGTCGAGTGGGTTGCGCTTGCCGGGCCTCTCGGGGTCTCCCCCACGCTCGGCGAACACCTGGAGCGCCTCGTCCTCCCCCAGCCCCGGGTCGAAGGCGGGGTCGGCGGACAGGTCCGCGTAGACGTCGGGGGGTCCGTCCTCCCGGACCACGGGGTAGGCCGCGCCCGAGGCGAGGAGGCGGGTGACGCCGTCGGCAATCTGGGGGATCGACTCCACCACGCCCACGAAGTGGTCCGGGGGCAGGATCCGCAGGTCCTCCATGTCTGCGCGGTACAGGGCGATCTCGCGGGCGGCGAGGTTGTGCCAGGAGATCCCGTCGCGTTCGGCGCGCTCGAGGAGGGGGTCGTCCACGTCGGTGACGTTCTGGGTGTAGGTGAGGGTGGCGCCGGCGGCGCGCAGGAGGCGCACCAGGTGGTCGAAGGCGAGGTAGGTGCGGGCGTGGCCCAGGTGGGTGGCGTCGTAGGGGGTGATGCCGCACACGTACAGGGTGAGGGGTCCCCCGGGGATCTCCTGCCCGTCCAGGCGGGGTGTGACGTCCAGGGGACCGAGGTCCGGGAGGCCCGGGTTCTTCCAGCTCAGCACTCCCCCAGCCTAGCCCCGTGGCTCAGGCGGTGGCGCTCACGGTGTTCGTGAGGACGAGCGCCACGATCACCCCGGCCAGGACCACCCGGTAGATCACGAACGGCGCGTAGGAGCGCGTGGTGATGAGGTTGAGGAACCACAGGATCACCACGTAGGCCACGGCGAACGCCACCACGGTGGCGAGCAGTGTGAGGGACATGGGCACCGGGGAGCCGCCGGACAGGCCGTCCTTGAAGAGCTTGTAGAACCCGGAACCGAGCACGGCGGGGATCGCAAGGAGGAAGGAGTAGTCGGCCGCCGCGCGGCGAGTGTAGCCCATGAGGAGTCCGGCGGTGATGGTGCCGCCGGAGCGGGAGACGCCGGGCACGAGTGCGAGGGACTGGGCGAGGCCGAAGAGCACGGCGTCGCGGGCGTTCATGGATTCCAGCGGCTTCGTCTGGCGGGCCGTCATGTCCGCCGCCCCCAGGATCACGCCGAAGATGGCGAGCATGGCGGCCACCACCAGCAGGTTGCGGAACACGGAGTCGATGGCGTCCTCGAGCAGGAGGCCGAGGACCACGATGGGGATGGAGCCGAGGATCACGTACCAGCCGAGCCGGGCGTCCGGGTTGTCCCGCTCCACGGTGTTCTTCCACGGGCCGATCGGGAGGGCGCCGAACCAGGCGCGGATGATGGCGGCAATCTTGTGGCGGTAGATGAGGATGACGGCGGCCTCGGTGCCGATCTGCGTGATGGCGGTGAACGCGGCGCCCACATCCCCGATCCCCATGAGGTCGGAGGTCAGGCGCAGGTGCGCCGAGGACGAGATCGGAAGGAACTCGGTCAGCCCCTGGACCAGACCGAGCACGATTGCATGCCACCACTCCACGAGCCGATAGCGTACGCCCTTCCCGGTTCGCTATAGCGTTGGGTCCATGGAACAGCGCGTCGTCGGGGCATCGGGCCTCCGGGTCTCCGAGATCGGACTGGGCACCATGACCTGGGGCCGGGACACGGACGCCCAGGACGCTGAGACCATGCTGAGCGAGTTCCTGGACGCCGGCGGGACGCTGGTGGACACCGCGCCCGGCTACGGGGACGGCGCCGCGGAGGAGATCATCGGAGGGCTGCTCGCAGAGGGACTGCCGCGCGAGGACCTGGTGATCGCCACGAAGGCCGGGGTGCGCACCCCGCGCACGGGCCGGGCCGTGGTGGACGCCTCACGCGGGACGCTGCTCGGATCGCTGGACGCCTCCCTCCGCCGCCTCGGCACCGACCACGTGGACCTCTTCCTGGTCCAGGCCCCGGACCCCGTCACGCCCCTGCAGGAGACCGCCGACGCCCTCGAGCGCGCCGTGGCGAGCGGACGGGCCCGCTACGTGGGCGTCTCCAACTTCGCCGGCTGGCAGTGCGCCGCCCTCGCCGGGATGCTCGGCTCCGTGCGCCTGACCGCCACCGAGCACGAGTACTCCCTCCTCCAGCGCGGCGTGGAACGCGAGGTGGTCCCCGCCGGCGCCGGGCTCGGGTTCGGGTTGCTCGCCTGGTCCCCGCTGGGGCGCGGGGTGCTCACCGGCAAGTACCGCAACTCCACGCCCGCCGATTCCAGGGGGGCTTCCCCGCACCTGCGTGCCTTCGTGGCGCCGCTGCTCACGGACCGCAACTTCGGGATCGTGGAGTCCGTGGTCCGCGCCGCCGAGGGCCTGGAGGTGGTGCCCGCACAGGTGGCGCTCGCGTGGATGCTCACGCGCGCCGGGGTCTCCTCCGCGATCGTGGGTCCGCGCACCCCGGGCCAGCTGCGCACCCTGCTCGCCTCGGACCTGGACCTGCCCCGCCCCCTCGTGGAGGCCCTCGACGACGTCTCCGAGCCCCCCGTGGGCTACCCCGAGCGGCCGCGGGGCTGAGTCCGGACACGCTCTGGTGGGCCAGGCTCAGACAGGTTGAGTCGCGGACAGGTTCAGCGGACAGGTTCAGGGGGTTCGGTCCTGATCAACGCCAGGCGGGCTCAGTCCTCGTCGTCGTCGTCATCATCGTCGTCGTCGAGGTCGTCGTAGTCCTCGTCGTCGCTGTCGTCATCATCGTCATCGTCGTCGTCGCCGTAGTCGTCATCATCGTCGTCGTCATCGTCGTCGTAGATGTCGAAGGGGAGGTCGGCGTCGAAGTGGGTGAACAGCGAGTCGTCGTAGGCCACGAACGACTCCTCGAGCACCTCGGCGGCCCGCAGCACAGCCGGGGACTCCGGATCCTGTGTCGAGACGACCGCGTCGTAGTGCGTGGTGAGTGCCTCAATAAAGCGGTCGAGCGCTGCCCGGGGGTCGATGTCCATGCACCTGAGCCTACCCGTCGCAGGATCGAAAGGGCTACCGACTTTGGGCCCCGCCACCGCGCAGCAGGCGGGCGAGCGTCCGGGCACCGAACTCGATGGCGTCCACGGGCACCCGCTCGTCCACGCCGTGGAACAGGGCGGCGAAGTTCATGTCATCCGGCAGGCGCAGTGGCGTGAAGCCATAGCCCCGGATCCCGAGCTTGGACAGCGCCTTGTTGTCCGTGCCGCCGGAGAGCATGTAGGGCAGTACTGCGGCGCCCGGGTCCTCGGCGAGCACGGCGTCCACCATGCCGTCCACGAGCTCGCAGTCGAACGGGGCCTCGAGCCCGATGTCCTGGTTGACGGGCTCGAAGTCAACGCCCGGTCCGGCGAGCCGCTTCAGCTCGGCGAGCGCGTCCTCGTCCCGTCCGGGGATCGTACGCATATCGACGACGGCGCTCGCCTCTCCCGGCACCACGTTCGCCTTGTACCCGGCGTCCAGTTGCGTCGGGTTGGCGCGGGTGGACAGGGAGGCCTCCACGAACCCGCGGGAGGGGCCGAGCTCCTCCACGAGCCGGTGGATGGATTCCCGGTCCTTCGCGTCGTATGGGATGCCGGTGAGCTCGGAGACGCCGTCGAGCAGGGCCCGGACGGTGGGGGTGAGGTCGATGGGCCAGGCGTGCGCGCCGATCCGGCCCACGGCCTGGGCGAGGCGGGTGACGGCGTTGTCGTCGTTCACGAGGGAGCCGTGGCCGGCGGCGCCGCGGGCCACGAGCCGCAGCCAGTGCAGGCCCTTCTCCGCGGTCTGGACCAGGTAGACGCGCCGGCCCGCCACGGTGACGGAGTAGCCGCCCACCTCCGAGATGGCCTCGGTGGCGCCCTCGAAGAACTCCGGGTGGTTGTCCACCACCCAGTGGCTGCCGTAGCGTCCGCCGGCCTCCTCGTCCGCGAACACGGCGAGCACGAGGTTGCGGCGGGGGCGCCACCCGGAGTGCTTCATGTCCCGGGCGAGGGCGAGCATCATGCCCACCATGTGCTTCATGTCCACGGCGCCGCGGCCCCAGAGCATGCCGTCGCGGATCTCGCCGCCAAACGGGTCCACGCTCCAGTCGGCTGCCTGGGCGGGCACCACGTCCGAGTGGCCGTGGACCACGAGCCCGGGGGCCTCCGGCTCGCTCCCCTCGATCCGCAGCAGCACGCTGGTGCGGCCCGGGGAGGACTCCACGAGTGTGGGGTCCCAGCCCACCTCGGTCAGGAGCCCTGCCACGCACTCGGCGGCCTCGCGCTCCACGGGCCCGGCGTTGTCCCCGAAGTTGGAGGAATCGATGCGGATGAGTTGCTGGGCGATCTCGACGGCCTCGGCCTCGAGGCGGATGGTGGACTCCATGACGTCACCTTAGTGCCCCGGGGCCCGGCCATAGGCCCCTGCGCGGCGCGCAGGGTAGCGGCGAATCGGGGCGTGCGGGGCAGGTTTCCCCTCCGGATCGTCGCGCGATGAGGGCCGGATGTGAGAAGGTGTAACGACGCGGTAACAGCGCCGTCCGCTCCTGTGGGCTGCCGTTACCCCCTCCCCCCAACCCGGAAGTCTGGCCATGCGAGTTTCCCGATCAGCCCCTGCGGCGTTGGCACTGGGTGCCGCGCTCGCGCTGGTCGTGCCCTCCGTGGCGGCGCATGCCCAGCCGGACGGGGACTACCTGGGCTCCTCCGGGGAGGCCGCGCTCTCGGCCAGCCTCGCGTTCCCCACCACCGACCGCTGGTTCGTGCAGATGCCCTCGCCGCCCACCGCCGCGGGCGGCAGCATCGCCCGCATCACGGCGGAGCAGAACACGTTCGCACGCCAGGCCGCGGCGGAGGGCGCACCGGCAGAGGTGACCTCCCAGTTCACGGACCTGTTCAACGGAGTGGTGGTGGAGGCCTCCGCAGCCACCGCCGCCCTGTACGGGTCCCTGCCCGGGGTGGCCGCGATCCACCCCGTGGTGCAGGTGGAGACCCCCGGGCCCGAGGTCAACACCCCCCAGCTCGCCTCCGCGCTCGAGATGACCGGCGTGGACGTGGCGCAGGAGGAGCTCGGCCTCACGGGCGCCGGCGTGCGGGTGGGCATCATTGACACGGGCGTGGACTACCACCACCCGGACCTCGGGGGCTCCGAGGACGCCGCGTTCCCCACCACTCGGGTCGCGTTCGGGTACGACTTCGTGGGTGACGCCTTCAACGCCGATCCCACCTCCCCCGGCTACAACCCCACTCCCGCCCCGGACGAGGACCCGGACGACTGCCAGGGCCACGGCACCCACGTGGCCGGGATCGCGGGCGCGGACGGCCAGGTGCGCGGCGTGGCCCCGGGGATCACCCTCGGCGCCTACCGCATCTTCGGCTGCGACGGCTCCACCACCTCCGAGATCATGCTGCAGGCGATGGAGATGGCCCTCGCGGACGGCATGGACGTGGTCAACCTGTCCGTGGGCGCCTCCTTCCAGTCCTGGCCGCACTACCCCACCGCGGTGGCCGGCGACCACCTGGCCGCGGCCGGGATCGTGGTGGTGGCCTCGGGTGGCAACAACGGCGAGCACCACACGCAGGCTGCCAGCACCCCGAGCGTGGGCAGCGACGTGATCTCGGTTGCCTCCTTCGACAACACGGCCGTGACCCTGAACGCACTCGAGGTGGCCCGGGGCCGCCAGGACCTCACGATCGGCTACACCGACGCGATCGCCTCCCCCACCCTGTCCAGCGACCTGGACGGCACCGAAATCACCGTGGCCAGCCCCTCAAACGCGTGCAGCCCGCTCGAGGGTGACCACGCCGGGAGCGTGGTGGTGGCCCAGCGGGGGATCTGCACCTTCCACGCCAAGGCACTCAACGCCCAGCGCGCCGGAGCCGCGGGCATCATCATCGTGAACAACGAGCCCGGGTTCATGAACATGACCGTGGAGGGCTCCCCCGCGATCACCATCCCCTCCATCGCGCTCACGAAGGACCAGGGCGCCGAGCTCTCGGCTCTCTTGGAGGACGGCTCCGTGCGCGGGGCCAGCACCATCGCAGTTCCCGGGACCCATATCCAGATCAAGAACCCGAGTGGCGGGCTGGTCTCGGACTTCTCCTCCTGGGGCCTTGCCGCGGACCTGTCCCTGAAGCCGGACCTGGGTGCGCCCGGTGGTTCGGTCAACTCCACCTACCCCATCGAGCACGGCGGCTACGCCACGATCTCCGGGACCTCCATGGCCGCCCCGCACGTGGCGGGCGCCGCGGCCCTCATGCTGGAGAGCGATCCGGAGCTCACCCCGGCGCAGGTGCTGGCCCGGCTGCAGAACACGGCCGCCCCCGCGAACGCGCCCTTCAACCCGAGCCGCGGGATCGTGGACGCCGCCCACCACCAGGGCGCCGGCCTCATCCGGGTGGACCGGGCGATCGAGGCGGACACGGTCATCTCGCCCGGCAAGATCTCGGCGGGAGAGTCGGCCGCAGGGCCGCACTCCACCACCCTCACGGTGACCAACACCGGGGAGGAGGAGGCCACCTACTCCTTCACCTACGTACCTGCCCTCGCCACGCTCCCGGACTACGCGGGCAGCCCGCAGGCCTCCCAGAACGGGCCGGACCTGTACGCCTACAACTCCATGGTGGCCTACTCCGAGCGCGTGCTCTCCGTGCCCGCCGGCGGACAGCGCGATGTCACGGTCACCATCTCCCCGGACGGGGTCCCGGAGGGCGCCACCTACTCCGGCTACCTCGTGGTCTCCGAGGCGGACGGCAGCATCGTGGCCACCATCCCCTTCGCCGGCCTCGCGGGTGACTACGGCGCCCTGCCCGTCCTGACCGATCCCGCTGGTATCGGCGTCCCCGGCCTTGGCACGCTCACCAACTGCGAGTCGCTCGCCGGCACGCAGTGCCTCGGCGGACCTGCCGGATTCCGGCTGGTGGCGGAGAACCACCCGTTCCAGGTTGGCACGGACCTGCCCGCGATCATCACCCACTTCGAACAACCCGTGCGCGAGGTACGGGTGGACGTCTTCGAAGCACTGCCGAACGGCCGGCTCAAGGTGGGAGCCGAGCCGCTGCCCGCCTACGCCGTGGAGTACGTGGGCCGGGACTCTGGCTACTCCGCGTGGACCTGGGACGGCCGGTTCGAGGAGGTGCGCGACGGCGTGCTCGAGCGCGTGGATGCCACCCCCGGCCACTACCGCATGGTCATGACGATCACCACCGCCGACGGCGACCGCGAGCAGGTGTTCGAGACCCCGAACTTCCAGCTCCGCGCCAACCCGCAGGCCGCCGCAGAGCCCGAGGAGACCGACGAGCCGGAGTCCGCAACCGGCTGACCCGCGCGCGTAGCCTCCGTGCCTCCCGCATCCCGCGCGCGTAGCCTCCGTGCCACACTGGTGGAAGGAGGGAGACATGGACGTGACCCGGCCCCCCGCCGTGGCGGGGATGTTCTATCCGAGCGAGCCCGCCGAACTGGAGCAGGTGGTGGGTAACCTGCTGGCCGCCGTCCCGCAGACCCCCTCACTGCCCGCGCGCATCCTTGTGGCCCCACACGCCGGCTACGTGTACTCCGGCTCCACAGCCGCCCACGCCTACGCGCTGCTGGCACGCTCCCCCACCCCCATCCACCGGGTCCTCCTGCTCGGCCCCACACACCGCGTGCCCGTGCGGGGCCTCGCGCTGCCGGGCGCCACCCGCCTCGCCACCCCCCTCGGCGCGGTCCGCGTGGACGAGGAGGGGGCGGCCCACGCGGCCACCCTCCCGGGGGTGGTCACCCGCCCGGACGTCCACGCCCTCGAACACTCCCTGGAGGTGCACCTGCCCTTCCTCCAGGTGGTCCTGCCCGAGGCGAGCGTGGTGCCATTGGCCGTCGGGGAGGCGGCGCCCGGCGTCGTCGCCGATGTGCTGGAGGAGCTGTGGGACGGGGACAGCGCGATCGTGGTGAGCACGGACCTGTCCCACTACCTGCCCTACGAGAAGGCCCGGCAGGCGGACGCGGCCACGCTCGCGCACATCATGGCGCTAGACGAGGTCGCACCCGACGCCGCCTGTGGTGCCCGGCCACTGAACGGGCTGCTCGCGTGGGCGCGGCGCCGCGGGGCCCTCCCGGAGTTGCTGCACGCCTGCAACTCCGGGGACACGGCCGGGTCCCGGGACCGCGTGGTGGGCTACGCGGCACTCGCCCTGCGGGAGGCGGCATGAGCACCACACTCCCGGCCTTCGCCAGGGCTGTGATCACCGCTGAGCTCGGCGGACCCCCGGCCCCGGTGCCGCCCGGGCTGTGGGAGGACCGGGGAGCCAGCTTCGTCACGCTCACGCGTGCCGGACGCCTCCGGGGCTGCATCGGGAGCCTCGCGGCCCGCAGGCCCCTCGCGGAGGACGTGGCGGAGAACGCGCGGGCCGCCGCCTTCCGCGATCCCCGCTTCCCCGCCCTCACGGCCGAGGAACTCGAGGACCTCCACGTGGAGGTCTCGGTGCTCACCGAACCCGTCCCCCTCCCCGCGATGGGGCGCGCGCAGGCCGAGTCCGCGATCGGTCCCGGGATGGGGATCGTGCTCGAGGCCGGAGGGCGGCGTGCCACATTCCTACCCCAGGTGTGGGACCAGCTCCCCGAGCCGGCCGACTTCCTGGACCACCTGCTCCGCAAGGCCGGCCTGCCGGCCGGGTGGTGGGGTGAGGAGGTCCGCCTGTCCCACTACGCGGTCACCTCCCACGAGGAGGGGCCATGACCACGGCCCGCTGGTGGCACATGGACGGGGAGCGGGTGCGGTGCACCCTGTGCCCCCGGGAGTGCCGCCTGGCCGAGGGTCAGCGGGGGTTCTGCTTCGTGCGCATGCGTGAGGGCGACGAACTGGTGCTGGACACCTACGGGCGCTCCTCCGGGTTCTGCGTGGACCCGATCGAGAAGAAGCCACTGAACCACTTCTACCCGGGCACGTCCGTGCTCTCGTTCGGGACCGCGGGCTGCAACCTGGGCTGCCGCTACTGCCAGAACTGGGACATCTCCACCTCCAGGCAGTGGGACACCCTCGCTGTGGAGGCCGGGCCGGTGGAGATTGCGCAAGCCGCGGCGGCCCATGGCTGCCGCTCCGTGGCCTTCACGTACAACGATCCGGTGATCTTCGCCGAGTACGCCCTCGATGTGGCCGCCGCCTGCCGGGAGCGGGGCGTGGCGGCGGTGGCCGTGAGCGCGGGCTACATCAACGAGCCGGCGCGCAGCGAGTTCTTCGGGGCGATGGACGCCGCCAACATCGACCTGAAGGGCTTCACCCCCGAGTTCTATCGCAAGCTCACCGGCGGGCGCCTCGAGACCGTACTGGACACGCTGGTGGCGATCCGGGAATCGGAGTGCTGGCTGGAGATCACCACGCTCGTGATCCCCGGCCACAACGATTCCGAGGAGGAACTCGCAGCCATGGCCCGCTGGATCCACACGGAGCTCGGCGAGGACGTGCCGTGGCACCTCTCCGCGTTCCACCCCGACCACCGGATGCGCGACGTCCCCCGCACCCGGCCCGAGGCCCTCACCCGGGCACGCCGCATCGGCCTCGACGCCGGCCTGCGGTACGTCTACACCGGCAACGTCCACGATGCCGAGGGGGACACCACGTTCTGCTCCGGGTGCGGGCGCGCCCTCATCGAGCGCGATTGGTACCGGATCGAGGGCTACCGGCTCACTGCCGAAGGGTCCTGCCCGCACTGCGCGACCCCGCTCCCCGGTCGCTTCGACCCAGCGGGACCCGGATCGTTCGGCGCCCGCCGCATCCCCATCCGCATCGCCTGACCTCCTCCGCGAGGATGATGCGGGTGCCCGGAAACGGGACCCGAGGTGTGACTCCGCGACCCTGTGGCGCGATTAGGTTGGCGGAGGAACCCGGTGGTGTCCGGGTGGATCGGAGTGGGATGAGCGCGGAGGGAGCAGCGCGCCGCAGCGTCCTCGCGGAGGGGCGCAGCGTCCTCGCGGAGGGGCGC
>CAZTOM010000010.1:0-2680 GCA_964615555.1 uncultured Actinomycetaceae bacterium | reverse complement strand
AGCAGCGCGCCGCAGCGTCCTCGCGGAGGGGCGCAGCGTCCTCGCGGAGGGGCGCGCGGCGGGCAGCGCGATCAGCCAGCACGCCCGTGAGCGCATCGGCGAGGGAAAGGACCGCATCGAGGGCCGCATCGGACAGATCGAGGAGCGGATCGAACAGCGGATCGAGCAGATCCCCGAACTCCTGCCCGAGCGCACGGTGCTCCAGCGCCGAGTCCGGATCGCCTCCGCGGTTCTGCTCGTGGTCTGCGCGGGCCTGGTGATCGCCGGTTTCGCCTCCGGCACGCTGCGCTCCCTGGAGTCGCTGCAGGAGTTCGTCCGCTCGATCGGCCTGCTGGGCCCCGTGGTCTACGTGGTGCTCGTGGCCGCCCAGTGCGTCTTCCCGATCATCCCCGGCGGTATCGGCATCGTGGCGGGACCGGTGCTGTTCGGACCCCTCCTGGGATTCACCTACAACTGGATCGGCATCTCACTGGGCTCCTTTGGGGCGTTCCTGATCGCCCGCCACTTCGGGATGGGGATCATCGAGCGCATCTTCCCCGCCTCCCTCGTACAGAAGTTCCACACGTGGACGGACAGTCCGCGCTTCACCCGGCTCTTCGCCATCGCGATCCTGCTGCCCGTGGCCCCGGACGATCTGCTGTGCTACCTCGCGGGGACCACGAAGATGACCTTCCGGACGTACGCCCTCATCATCGTCACCTGCAAGCCGTGGACCCTGGCCGTCTACTCCTTCGGCCTCATGGCCGCCCTGCAGGGCATCGCCTCCTGGTTGGGCTGAGGCGGCCCAGGGCCGCGGATATGCGGGCCGCGCGGTGGGGGCCGGGTTAGTATCACCACGTTTGACCACCAAGATCAGGGGGACCCCATGAGAACTCGTGCATTCGCCGCCGCCACGATCGCGGCCGGCCTCGTACTCTCCGGATGCAGCGGAAGCGGTGACGTGACCGTTCCTGGGACCGCAGCGCCCACCACGGACGCGCAGCACGAGACCACCGAGCCGGCACCCACCACCGCACCAGAGGCCACCGAGCCGGCCCCCACCACCACGCCGGAGGCCACCGAACCCACCACGCCCGCAGAGCCGGAGGAGACCGGGCAGGCAGGCGCCCCGGGCGCGGAGGCCGGCAACCACGAACTCCTCCACCGCACGGTGGACTACCTGTGGGATGCCGCCTCCTACCACCAGCAGGGCAATGTCCTCACCTCCGTGTCCATCCAAGGCCAGGAGGTCCAGCTGGAGCAGACCTTCGCCGGGGACTACGTGACAGAGCCCCTCCAGATGGACATGACCATGACCCAGTCCCAGGAGGCCATCACCCAGGACATACGGATGGTGCTGCTCCCCGAGGGCGAGGGCCACCGCATGTACCTCTCCGATGGGACCTCCGGGAGCTGGGTGACCTACGCCATGACGGCCGCCCAGCTGGAGGCGGAGGGCTTCGGCTCGGACCCCATGAACGAGCTGCTGAAGAACCTGCCCGCGGACTCCACCGTGGCCTACCGGGACGTGCCCGCCTCTGCGGAGACGAACGAGGAGGACGCCATCGAGTTCACGATCGAGCTGCCTGCCGCCGCGATCACGGAGATCGTCTCCTCGAGCACCGGCGGTGCCGTGTCCTCCTTCGAGGGCACGGGCACCATGGTCTACCTGGTGGCCGCCGACGACGGCCAGCCCTTCCGCTCGACGGTCACCATCGAGGGCGTTATGACCACGATGGGCGAGAGCGGAGACTTCCGGACCACCAACGAGTCGGTGTTCTCCAACTGGAACGAGATCACCGAGATCACGGTGCCCGCCGAGGCCGCCGGCGCCACCGAGATCCCGATGCCCTGACGGGCGGAACCTACTCGCCGCGGGCCGCGCGGGCGGAACCTACTCGCCGCGGGCCGCGCGGGCGGCGGCCACCATGTTGGTGAGCGAGGGGGTCACCTCGGCGTAGCCGCGGGTCTTCAGGCCGCAGTCCGGGTTCACCCAGAGCTGCCGGCCCGGGATGGCCCGCTGCGCGGCCGCGAGCAGCTCCGCGAGCTCCTCCACGTCCGGGACGCGCGGGGAGTGGATGTCGTACACCCCGGGCCCGATCTCGCGGTCGAAGCCGGCCTCGCGCACCGCGGGCAGGATCTCCATCTTGGAGCGGGCCGCCTCGATGGAGGTCACGTCCGCATCCAGGCCGTCGATCGCGTCGATGATCTCGGAGAACTCCGAGTAGCACAGGTGCGTGTGGATCTGCGTGGCGGGTGCCGCCCCGGCGGTGGCCACGCGGAACGCACGTACTGACCAGTCGAGGTACTGGGCCTGGTCCTCCTCGCTCAGGGGCAGGAGCTCGCGCAGGGCGGGCTCGTCCACCTGGATCACCTTGATGCCGGCGATCTCGAGGTCCGCCACCTCGTCGCGCAGCGCGAGGGCCACCTGGTTCGCGGTCTCCCCCAGCGGCTGGTCGTCACGCACGAAGCTCCACGCGAGGATCGTCACGGGACCGGTCAGCATGCCCTTCATCGGCTTCTCGGTCAGCGACTGCGCGTAGCTGGTCCACTCCACGGTCATCGGGGCGGGGCGGGAGACATCCCCCCACAGGAGCGAGGGGCGCGTGCACCGCGAGCCGTAGGACTGCACCCAGCCGTGCTGGGTGGTGGCGAACCCGTCCAGCAGTTCCGCGAAGTACTGCACCATGTCATTGCGCTC
>CAZTOM010000009.1:12039-24026 GCA_964615555.1 uncultured Actinomycetaceae bacterium | reverse complement strand
TCGGAGTAGATCCCCAGCACCGTCTCCTCCAGGTCAGGCTCCTGGAACACCAGGTTGGTCACCTCGTAGGCGGCGAGGAACTTCACCACGTGGTCGGCGTGGCCCTCCACGAGACCCGTGACGCGGACGTGGCCGTCACCGGCGTCCTCGGCCACGAGGTCGAGGTGACGTGATGACGCGGCCCGGGCCACGTCGTCGGGGGAAGAGGAACGGACGAGGGCGCGCAGGTGGCGGGTGGCGGTGGCGCGTAGCTCGGCGATGGTGGCCTCGCGGACGAGGCGGCCGGACCGGAGGATGGCGGCGGAATCGGCCACCTGCTCCACCTCGGAGAGGATGTGGGAGGACAGGAAGACGGTGGCGCCGCCGTCGTGGGCCTCGCGGACCATCTTGAGGAAGGTTTGCTGGATGAGGGGGTCGAGGCCGGAGGTGGGCTCGTCGAGGATGAGGAGTTCGGGGGTGTGCATGAACGCCTGGACCACGCCGAGCTTCTGCTTGTTGCCCTTGGAGAGCTTCCCGGCGGGGCGGGAGAGGTCGAGGCCGAGGCGTTCGGCGAGCTCCTCGCCGCGGGTGAGGGTGGCGCGGGGGCTCTCATCGTTTGAGATGGCGGCCCAGAACTGCAGGTGGGCGCGGCCGGTGAGGCGGGGGTCCACGCGGAACTCGCCGGGAAGATAGCCGATGCGGGCCCGGAGGTCTGCGCCGCCCTCGCGCGGATCCTGGCCGAGCACGCGGGCGCCGCCGGAGGTGGGGCGCAGGACGTCGATGAGGAGGCGCATGAGCGTGGACTTGCCGGCGCCGTTGGGGCCGATCACACCGAAGACCGAGCCCTGCGGGATGGTGAGGGAGAGGTGGTCCAGGGCGGTGACGGGGCCGAAGCGCTTGGTGAGCTCGTGCGTCTCAACGGCGGCGGTCATGCCTCCACCGTAGCCCGTGCGGCGGGCAGGTTCGCAGGTCCTCGCGGGAGGGGTCAGTGGGTACCTTGGGCCGCGGACGTCGAGGCTCCCAGGGCCCCGCGAATCTGGCGGCCGCCGTTCCGTGGGGGGGCGCCTGCGCCCTACAGTTGGCCCATGGAAATCACCGTGGTGGGGCGCGCCTCCCAGAAGCGCGAGGCCGAAGTGGGCGAGCTCCACTTCCGTGTCCAGTTCGAGGGCCAGGATCGGGCAGAGGCGGTGGAGAAGGCCCGCCGGGCCGGTGCCGCGATCCAGGAGTTCGCCGGCCGCCCCGGTAGCGCGACGCCAGCCGGAACCACCCCACAGGAGGACGGCACCACACCCCGGCTCGTGGTGGACGCGCTGCGCACCCATTCGTGGACTCCCACCTCCATGACCGGCGAGGTCATGCCCGAGCACTGGAACGCCTCCGTGGGGATGCACTACCGGGCGCCGGCGGACCGCATGCAGCAGATGGTGGACCACGTGGGCGACCAGGAAGGGGTCCAACTGGATTCCCTGCACTGGCAGCTCACGGACGCCACGCGGGACGCCGCACGCGCGGAGGTCCTGGCCGCAGCCGTGGCCGATGCCATTGCCCGCGCGCAGGCCATGGCGGACGCTGCCGGCGGCGGCACGGTGGAGATCGTGCAGCTCGCGGACCCCGGACTGCTGGGCACTCCTGGGCAGGGTACGCCGCAACCATTTGGTTCCGGAGGCGGTCCCGAGATGGCTCGGATGGCGCGGGATTCTGCCGCCGCGTTCACCTCCGGCCTCACGATCACGCTCGAACCGGACACCCTCGAGATCACGGAGTGGGTGCACGCGCGCTTCCGCGCGTAGGCCCACCCGCACGGGCAAACCCCACCCGGGCCCTACCCGAACAGGTCCTGCGCCAACCACTCCCCCTCGCGCACCCCGCGCGGCACGGCAAACACTGCGGAGCCGATCGGTACCGTCCACTGGTTGAGTAGGTCCAGCTCGGCCAGGCGCTCCTGAACGGGCAGGTACTGGTGCTCGAGGTCCTTCTGGAACGTGATGAACACGAGCCCGTGGTTGTTCGGCACGCCCTCCGCGCCGGCGGCCAGGCCAACCTCATCGGCGTCGTAGTTGTAGGGCCGGCGCAGGAACCGCTGCGAGGGATCCTCCGTCCGCGAGCGCCGGATGTGCGCCGCGGAATCGATCGCCGGGAACCCCAGCTCATTCCGCGCCTCCAGATCAGGGTCGTCGAACTCCCCGCCGCCGGTCAGCGGCCCGCCCTCGCCGAGGGTCCGGCCCACCGTGATCTCCCGGCCGGGCCGGTCCAGGTGGTCCCACGTGTCTAGGTCCATGAAGATGCGCCGCACCACCATGGAGGTGCCCCCCACCAGCCACCGCGGCGCCCCCGAGTCCGCCGTGATCCACACGAACTCGTCCTCCTCGCCCTGCAGGTTGGAGGTTCCGTCGAGCTGCCCGAACTGGTTCCGGAACGTGGCGCCGTCACGCACCTGGCCAGCGGCGTTGCGGTAGCCGCGCTGCACCCAGCGCACCTTCGCGTACGCGCCCGCCGATTTGGAGACCTGCCGCGCCGCATGTGTCACCACGTTGGGGTCCTCGCCGCACACCTGCAGCACCAGGTCACCCTCGCTCCACCGGTCCTCGAGCTGGTCGATCTGCGGGTAGGGCGGGAGTTGCCGCAGCCACTCCGGCCGCTCGGACGCCATCCCCGCCTTCTCGAACAGCCCCGGCCCGAACCCCACCGTGAACGTGAGCCGCGCCGGGTCCAGCGCCAGCTCCGGCTCGGTGTCCGTGAGGCTCGGCCGACCCTCCGCGAGCCGCGAGATATCGTCCGTCCAGATCCGCATCAGCCGACCAAGCCGCGTCCGGTCCACACCCGGCTCCAGGTCGAACGCCACGAGCGTCAGGAATCCCTGCGGCGTGGTGGTGATCCCGGGCTGGTTCTCCCCATGCCACGGCACCGTCAGGTCACCGGCGTACACCACCTTCCCCGACGGCGTCCGCACCCCTCCCAGCGCCAGCGCACCTCCCGCTCCGAGCGCCGCCCCGAGCGCGAGCCCGCCGCCGCCCATCAGCAGCGCGCGCCGGCTCACCCCGCCCGCAGCCGCGTCGTCGTGCGGGATGGAAGGCCGGGTGGCGTCGTCGTGGGGGTGGGTCACGGGGTGGCGGTCTCCATTCCGCCGCCGTTGCCGCCCATCT
The DNA here is from genome assembly GCA_964615555.1 of uncultured Actinomycetaceae bacterium. Classification (GTDB taxonomy): domain Bacteria; phylum Actinomycetota; class Actinomycetes; order Actinomycetales; family Actinomycetaceae; genus JAAZBW01. The sequence continues at coordinate 20,904 of CAZTOM010000009.1, read as the reverse complement.
CGCCATGGCCGCCCATGCCGTCATCGCCCTCGTAGGACTCGTTGGCGCCGGCGTAGGTGCGGGCCTCGGACTCGAAGGTGAAGGTCTCGCCGCCCTCGAACTCCAAGGTGAACTCCACCACCTCGCCGGGCTCGATCGGGTCCATGAGCTGCATGAGCATCAGGTGGTTGCCCCCCGGCTCGAGCACGAACTCGCTGTTGGCGGGGATGACGAAGCCGTCGTCCATCTCCTTCATGACGGGGGTCCCGCCGCCCTGGTCCACCATTTCGTGGAGCTCGGCGCGGTCGGTGACCGGTGAGGTCACGCCCACCACATGGATGTCCTCCCCCGTGGTGTTCGCGAGGGTCCCGAAGGCACCCGTCATGTGCATACCGTCCTCCGTGGCCTTGACCCACGGATCGGTGATGGTGACGGGGCCGCCTGTGGTGGCGTCACCCTGATTCCCACCGTCTCCTCCGCACGCGGTCAGGCCCAGCAGGGCCACTGCAGCAACGGCGACGATGCGGCGCATCTGTAACAACTCCTCCTCGCGCAGGCCCTCCCCGGACCTGTTGATTGGATATCTCCACCATAGTCCCGGTGGATACCCCCTAGGGTATCCGAAGATCCTGTGTGGCGGAATGCCGGTGCTCATGCCATTCCGCGCAGTGCCGGTGCCGCCGCCGTTCGGCGAAATAGTGACGCAATTTCGCCGATGGGATGGACTGCGGACGGGTCTCCCAAGCGGCGGACCCACCGATCCGGGGTGGCCGGACACACATCCACCGGTGATCCCGCGCGGGATAGCGTTGGATTCGTGGTGGACATCCTCGCGGCGAACCCGCTGCTTACGATCATGCTGGTGTTGGCGCTCGGCGCCACGCTGGGTGCGATCCCCTTCGGTCCGCTCAAGCTGGGCGGCGCGGGCGCACTGTTTGTGGGCCTCGCGGTGGGGGCACTCGATCCCCGGCTCGGGGAGGGACTCGGCCTGGTGCAGACGCTCGGCCTCGCCCTGTTCGTCTACACGGTGGGCGTGGCGGCAGGTGCCACGTTCTTCCGGGACCTGAAGCGCCAGGCGCCCCTCCTGCTGCTTGGCACCGTGGTCCTGGCGATCGCCGCAGCCGCGGCCATCGTCACCGGCGCACTCCTCGGGCTCAGCGAGGGGCTGACCTCCGGGTCCTTCGCGGGCGGCCTCACCTCCACCCCGGCCCTCGCGGCCGCCACCGCCGCCACCGGTTCCCCGGATGCCGCGGTGGGCTACTCGATCGGCTACCCGGTGGGCGTGGTGCTCGCGATCATCGCCGTGGCCATGGTGGTCACCAGGACGTGGCCGGAGACCAAGGACACCCCGAGCGTGGCGAGCGCCGGGATCGAGGCGATCACCGCCGTCGTGGAGAGGACCACCCCCATCCGGGCGGTGCCGGGCTGGCGGGACCAGGACGTGAAGATGTCCTACCTCAGGCGCGGGGACACCACCCGCGTGGTGACGCCGGGCGAGCACCTGCAGGAGGGCGACCGCGTGCTCGTAGTGGGCGCACCCCAGCACGTGGAGGAGGCCATCGGCTACCTGGGTCACCGGGCGGAGGAGGACCTCACGGACGAGCGCGCGCATGTGGACTTCAAGCGGTTCACAGTCTCCAACCCGGACCTCTTTGGCCGCTCCGTGGCCGAGCTCAACGTGCCGGCCAAGCTCGGCGGCGTGATCACGCGCGTGCGGCGCGGGGACCTGGACCTCCTCGCGGAGGACGACCTGGTCCTCGAGCCCGGCGACCGCGTGCTCGCCGTGGTCCCCGCCGAGGAGATGTCCGCCGCCATCCGCTTCTTCGGCGACTCCGAGCGGAAGGTCTCCGAGATCGATGCCCTCTCCACCGGGCTCGGCCTCATGATCGGGCTGCTGCTCGGCATGGTACCGATCCCGCTGCCGGGCGGCACCGAGTTCTCGCTCGGCCCGGCCGCGGGCCCGCTCGTGGTGGGCATGCTGCTGGGCGCCACCCACCGCACCGGGCCGCTCACGTGGAGCCTTCCGCAGGGGGCCAACCTCACCATCCGGCAGCTCGGGCTGCTGCTGTTCCTCGCCACCGTGGGCCTCGCGAACGGGCAGGCCTTCGCCGCCCAGGCGTTCACCGTGGAGGGCATGAAGGTGGGTGCGCATGCCGCCGTGGTGGTTGCGGTCTCCGCCCTCGCCTTCCTGGCGGGGGCGCGCATGCTGGGCCTGTCCGCGCAGCGCGCAGCCGGGGGCTTCGCCGGATTCGTAGGCCAGCCGGCCATCCTCGACTACGCCCTCTCCCGCACCACCGACGAACGCATCGAGGCCGGGTACGCCGCCCTGTTCGCGCTGGGGATCATCGTGAAGATCGTGCTGGTCCAGGTGATCGTGGCGGTCTGACGCCGCGCCGCCACGCCCTCCAGCGCCCCCGCCGCGTCCTCACAGCACCAGCCCCGCGCCCTCCTAGCACCCACTCCGGAAGTGTGAGTCTTCCAACCCGCAACCCGGCGTTCACCGTTCATACACTCGGGCTATGCTCGGCCGCGTGCTCGCACGGCGGTCATCTGCGCGGATCCTGCTCGCCACCCTCGCGGTGGTCCTGCTGGTCCGGCTCGCGGCCGTCCCCCTGAGCCCCGGCCTCGCGATCGTCTGCGCCTGGCTCACCCTGCCGCTCCTCGCGCAGACCCTGCTCGTCTCCACGGACCCGCCGCGCTCCCACCTCACCCGCTGGTGGCTGGTCTCGCTGGTTTTCCTGCTCGTCCTGGACGTGTCTGCCGCCATGCTCGACGGCGCCCCCCGCCTCTTCGCCGCCTCGCTCGCCTTGGCCCTCGCTGGCATCGCGCAGGTGGTGGCCCTGTGGGGGCTGCGGCGGCAGACCGCGTTCGTGGAGGACCGCGGCTGGCTCTGGCTCTACGGCATTGGGCTCGCGCTGCTCGTCTTTGCTGCCACCTACCGGGGTGGCCAGTTCCCGGGCACCCTCATGGTGGTTCCCGTGGTGGCTGCGGGACTGGCCGTGGCCCTGGCCAGCCTCTTCGCCACGGCGCTCGGTCCCCGCGGCACGGGCGGTGGGGTCCTGGGATTCCTCGCCGTGCTCGTGGTGCTGATCTCCAGCTCCCTCGGCAACGAGGGGCCGGCTCCCACGATCGGGACAGTGGTGTTGGGCTTCGCCGGGCAGGCACTCATCCTGCTCACCATCCTCCGCCGCGAGGAGGGCGCGCTGGACGAACGCCACTCGCTGATGGTGGCCACCCACAACTGGGACGGGCTCACCCCGGTGCGCCTCCCCCACGATGCCCCAGCACCGGACGGCCGGGCTCCCACCCCCACCTCACCCGCCACCGCCCCCTGAGCGATCCAACAGGCCGGGGCCCCCTCCCGCTGCTAATCTTTAGCGCGACTCCTTCGGAAAGGACCAATGATGGCCGATTTCACCGACCTTCTCGCCCGACTCCCCATCGACCGCATCGCCGCCGCCCTGGGCGCGGAGCGTGACGAGACCTACTCGGCAGCCAGCGCCGCCATCCCCGCCCTGCTGGGCGGCATGAAGGCGAACGCCGAGGAGCCGAACGGTGCGGCATCGCTTATGAATGCGCTGCGCGACCACCAGCCCGAGACGGATGACATCCCGGACGTGGACCAGGTGGACGTGGAGGACGGCCAGAAGATCGTCCGCAACGTGTTCGGTGACAACACGGACGCCGTGATGAACCAGTTCTCCGGCATGGGCTTCTCCTCCGGCCTCGTGGGCCGCCTCCTGCCGATGCTCGCCCCGTTCGTGCTGGGCTGGATCTCCAAGAACATCTTCGGCTCCGGCCGCCAGCAGGCCCCGGCGCCCCAGCAGCAGTCCTCCGGCGGCGGCCTGGGCGACCTGCTCGGCGGGATCTTCGGCAAGAAGGACGAGCCCGTGGCGGCCCCCGCCCCGCGCCAGACCCAGCAGCAGGACCTGCCGGCTGGCGTCAACATCAACGACATCCTGGGCGACATGCTCGGCGGTGGCCGCTCCAGCGGCGCCGGTCAGGCGCAGGCCTCCCCGCTCCCCGGCGGCCTCTCGCTCGATGACCTCCTGGGCGGCCTCGGTGGCCTCCTCGGAGGCGGCCGCCGCTAGCGGCACGCCACCACGCGGGGGCGGGAGCCTTCGCTGGTAGCACACAAACCGGAAGGGCCCGGGGGCGGGTGCCTAGAATCAGGCGCATGACCACCCCCGGGCCCTCTGCTGTCCCCACCCCCTCACCAACCGATCCCTCCGCTGCTCCGACCCCCTTACCTGCAGATCCCGCCGCGGCGGACACCCCGCAGCACACCCCGGAACCTGACCTGCAGGCACCACAGGGCGCCCACGCGCTCGTGATCGTGGCCCACCCGGATGACGCCGACTTCGGCGCTGCCGGCACGCTGGCCACCTGGGCGGACGAGGGCTTCGACACCACCCTGCTCGTGGTCACCCGCGGGGACCAGGGTGGGCTCGAGGACGAGGACATGACTGCCCAGACCCAGCGGCGGGAGGCGGAGCAGCGGGCAGCGAGCGCCGTCGTCGGGGTGAGGGACGTACGGTTTCTGGACGGGTTCCGGGACGGGTGGCTCGAGCCCACGTTCGAGCTGCAGAAGGAGATCGTGCGGGTGATCCGCGAGGTGCGGCCCGCGCGCGTGCTCACCCAGTCCCCGGAGCGGAACTGGGACCGGCTCTTCTCCTCCCACCCGGACCACATGGCGGTGGGCGAGGCCACGGTGCGCGCCTGCTACCCGGCGGCGGAGAACCCGCACGCGTGGCCGGAGCTGGTCTCCGAGCTGGGTCTGGCGGCGTTCAAGGTGCCGGAGATCTGGATCATGGGCCACCCTGAGCCCAACCACGCGGTGGACATCACGGACACGCTCGAGCGCAAGGTGGAGGCGCTGCACCAGCACGTCTCACAGGTGGGGTTCCTCCCCGCCGGCGCCCTCGAGACCCGCCTGCGCACCTGGGCCGAGGCCTCCGCCCGCGCGGCCGGCCTGCCGCAGGGCCGCCTGGCGGAGGTCTTCAAGCGGGTGTGGGTCAACGCTGCCCCGCCCGGAAACTGAGGGCGTCCGTCCCGTTCACCCGCACGACGGCGGCCGGTTGCGTCCCGAGGTCCGCCTCCACCCGTAGGACGTGCGCTCCGTCCGGTTCGCCCTGGGGCGGGGTGCCCGCAGGGGTGCGGCCGTGCCCGTGCGTGGTGTCGTCCTCCCCGACGGCGGGCCTCACCTCGTACGCAATACGCGTCCCCTCGCACTCGGTCACCTCGAGTACGCCGGTGGCGATCCACGGGTGGTCCCGCCGAAGGGTGATGAGGCGCTGGTGGAGGCGGTGCATCCACCAGCCGAAACCGGCGAGGTGGCCCGGGGATTCGGGGAGGACGGGGCGAAGGTCGTCGTCGGGGTACCAGTGCTCGCCCTTGAGCCCACGGAAGGCCTGCTCATCGCCGTAGTAGACGGACGGTGAGCCCGGGAGGGTGAGCAGGATGACGGCGGCCAGCGCCGCGCCGTCGTCGCCGAGGAGGCTGGCGGGGCGGGTGACGTCATGGTTCCCCACGAATGTCTGGCCGGTGAGCTCGCGCGAGTAGGCGGCGTGGCGCTCGAGGGCGTGGGAGAGGTAGAAGGGGTTTGCATCGGTGATGGAGCCCCGGATGGCGCCCCACAGTTCGTACTGGGTGACCGTATCAATGTCCGATTCGCGGGCGAGGGCGAGGTAGTCGCCGTGGATGATCTCGCCCAGGAAGAGTGCCTCCGGGAACTCGGCGCGGACGCGGCCGATCACCTCGCGCCAGAAATCGTGGGGGACCTCGTGGGCCACGTCCAGGCGCCAGCCGGCGATGCCGCGGCGCAGCCAGTGGAGCATAACCTCGGTGACGAGGTCGCGCACGCGTGGAATTGCGTGGTCGAGGACCGGGATGTCCGTGTGGCCCTCCCAGCCGCCGCGGGCCAGGCCCTCCTGGACCAGGGGGTGGTGGCGGTGAACGTGGTTGAAGACCCCGTCCAGGAGAACGGCGAGACCGTGATCGGATGCGGCGGCGAGGAACCGTTCGAAGTCCTCCTCCGTGCCGAGCCGGGGATCGAACCGGAAGTGGTCCAGGGTGTCGTAGCCGTGGGTGGCCGAGTGGAACACCGGGTTCAGGATGAGCCCCGTGGCGCCAAGGTCCCGGGCGTAATCCAGCCACGGGATCAGGCGGAGGATGCGTGGGCCGGCGGTCTCCGGGGAGTCGGGATCGAAGTCACGCATCGGGGCTCCGGCCGCGCCGAGCGGATAGACCTGCCACCAGACGCCCGCGAGGAGGTCGGCGCGGGTGGGCGTGGTGGCGGATGTTGAAGCAGCGGGGCCAGGCTGCGCGGCGGGTGCCGAGGCGGCGGGGCCAGGCTGCGCGGCGGGTGTGGCGTTCATAGGGGGCGGACATCCTTACTGACTCACTCTCAATAACGCTATTGACTCTACCTCAATAACGGTAGGCTGGGAACCATGGACGCCACAGTTGCCACGAATGCCCCGCGCCGACGCCTCCATGCCGATGACCGCCGCGCCGCCATCCTCTCCTCCGCCCGCGCGCACTTCGAGGCGGCGCCCTACCCGGAGATCTCCGTGGCGGATGTGGCTCGGAGCGCGGGCGTCTCAGCGGCGCTGGTCCACCACTACTTCGGCTCCAAGGCGGATCTGTACGCGGCGGCCACAGCCCACGGCATCCAGCAGTTCGAGGAGCACCAGCGCGCCGCAGACGCGGCGCTCCCACCGGGCGTGCCCGCGCGGGACCGCGTGCGGACCATGCTCGAGGTCTACCTGGATACCATCGCGGCGAACCCGCGGGCCTGGGCCACCCCCCTCCTGGGCGGTGAGGAGCCCCGCCAGGCCATGGACCTCCGGCGTGAATCCCGCGCGCGCTATGCCGCCGTGCTCCGCGAACTCCTCCGCCCGGATGGTGCCAGCCGGCGGGAGGAACTCTCCCTGGCCGGATACCTCGGCTTCGTGGATGAGGTCTGCCTCGCCTGGGCCTCCGATGACTGCCCCACGGAGGACCGCTGGAGCATCATCGAGGCCTGCCTGGGCGCCCTCGAGGGCGCCCTCGGGGACTGGGGGCGCTGAGGCTTTCCGCGCTCGGGGACTGGGGGCGCTGAGGCACTCCTCCGCGCCACACCCTCAGGCCGCCCAGATCCCCCACAGCACGCCGAGCGTGAGGGCACCGGCCACGAAGATCACCACCACGTCGTGGATGCGGAAGCGCCGCTGCGCCGCCCAGATCAGCAGCGCGAGCGCCGCGAACGACCACACCATCGCCCACGCCGGCACGCCCGCGAGCCCGCCGAACCGTGCGGAGGTGACCGCCATGTTCGCGGCCGTGGTCACGAGCATCCCGCCGATCACCGGCAGGATGTAGACCGCGACGTCCCGCAGCAGCGGTGCGTCCGCGTAGCGCTCGTAGCCAGCGAACACCACGAGGGCCGTGATGTTGGAGGCCCCCACGCCCTGGATAAGGGCGCTGAGGGCGAGCACCACGGCCACCACCACGCCGTAGTTCTCCACGCCGTACACCCAACCCATCTCGGAGGCGAGCTTCATGATGAGCGGGCCGGGCGTGGCATTGGCCACCGGCACGAGCTGCCCGTAGTACATGTCCGCAGAGATCAGGCCGGAGGTCACGAAGAACCCGGCCCCCACCGCGATGTAGGCGTTCCCGCCGCCGAACGTGGCCAGCATCGAGAGGGCCACCAACCCCATGAACGTGAGCCCCGCGATCCCTGCCACCGCCCACGAAGCCACCATCCCCACCGCCATCAGGGCCGCGAGGATCGCGGCGGCGAGCAGCGCCGGCCGCGCATAGGACCCGGTCCGCTCTCCTCCCACGACGGCGTCGCCCCCTGCCGTGGAGCCCGCCACGTGGGACGGGGTCGGCCGCTCGACGGCGGGTCGTTCGGCGTCCGGCCGCTCGACGGCGGGTGGCTCGCCCCCGTCGTCGTCCTCGCTGCCGTCGTCCTCGCTGCCGTCGTCCTCGCTACCGTCCTCGCTGCCGCCGCCCGCGCCCGGGGTGGGCGAGCCGGGGACGGGAGGTGCGCCATCACCGTCGGGGGGACGGTGCAGGCGGGGCTGGGCCCAGCGGCGCCGCCAGCCGGTGAGGAGGGAGAAGATGATGATGAGGGTGAGGGCCACCACCACGATCGCCACGGAGGAGAGCTGGGGGAGGGAGAGTTCCCACTCCTGGCCGAGGGCGAGGCCGAGGAGGCGGGCGAGGTCGTCGAGGCCGGTGAGGGCGGCCACCGCCACGGTGATCGCGGCGGCCACCCATGGGCGGGGGGCGGTGCGGATGAGGCGGACCACGTACTCGAGGAGGACCACCACCACGTACGCGGAGATGCCCACGGAGGCGAACTCGATGGCGAGCACGCCGTCGGGCCCGAGGATGCCGAAGAGGGCCACGAGGCCCAGCACCATGGCGGTTCCCGGTGCGGTGGCGGCGAATCCACCCAGCACGGAGCCGGGCACGCCGGCCAGGCGGAGGCCGGAGAGTCCGGCGAGCTTGGTGGGCAGGCCGCCGGGGGTCACGTTGGAGACCACGGTGTCCCGGGTGAACTCCTCCTCGCCGAGCACGCGGCGCCGTTGGACGAGTTCCTTCTCGAAGAGGGGGATCAGCGCCGAGCCACCGCCGAATCCGATGGTCCCCAGCTTCGCCATCGAGCCGATGTGGCGGAGCAGCGCGGATGCCATGTGGCAAGCCTAGGCCGTGCGGACGCGTGGGTGCGCGCTACGGTTGTCAGGTGAATCGGCCGCGGTGGCCGGGATGCAGGGCGGTTCCGGCCGCCGGGTGGCCCGGACCGGGTTCCGGTGGCCGGAGGGAAGCGATACGAGGAGTGGACATGAAGATCGGAATCATCGTGGGGTCGATCCGCAACGGACGGCGCACGGA
>CAZTOM010000009.1:7578-11939 GCA_964615555.1 uncultured Actinomycetaceae bacterium | reverse complement strand
TTCGACGTCCCCCTGCTGACCTCCTCCACCGTGCCCGGCGCGGCCAAGCGCCAGTACGAGGACCCCCGCGTGACCGCCTGGTCCCAGGCCGTGGACGCCTGCGACGGCTTCGTGTTCGTCACCCCGGAGTACAACCACGCGGTGCCCGGCGCCTTCAAGAACGCGGTGGACTCGCTCGGCAGCGAGTGGTTCGGCAAGGCGGTGGCGTTCGTCTCCCACGGTGCCGACGGCGGCGTGCGGGCAGTGGAGAACTGGCGCGTCTCGCTGGCGAACTTCTCCATGGTGGACGTGCGCAACGTGGTGACCCTCGGCCAGTTCACCGATTTCGACGGCATGGAGTTCACCCCGCAGGAGCGCCGCGCGAAGGAGCTGGAGACCGTCCTGACCGACCTCGAGGCCGCCACCCGGCGCAACCTCGGCAACCGGCGGTAGCGCTCTCGCCCCGCGCGAGCCCGTGCGGGGTACTCTCAGCCCATGGCCCCCTCCGCGATAGAGTCCCTGGACGAACCGGACCTCCTTGCCCGGCAGTTCACCCGGATCGTCGGCGCGGTCACGGTGCTCCTGGGCTCCGGGGCGCTCATCCTGCTGTTCTCCCGGCAGTGGATCCCGGCCCTCGTGATGGCCGTGCTGGCGGTGCCGATCGGGATGCTCACCAAGCGGCTCTCCCTGAACATCCCCGCCACGGTCCGCCTGGACGGTGGGGGAATCCACCGGAAGGGCACCTACGGCTGGTCCGTCCCGTGGGGCGAGCTCGAGTACGCCGGCATCCACCCCTACGACGGCGCCCACGTGCTCGTGGCCGTCCCCCGGCGCCATGTCTCCCACTGGTCCCGCACCCTGCGCCTGAAGGACCAGGTGCTCACCGAGGACCTCGGCCCGCTCCCGGAGGGCGGGTACGTGGTCCCGGTGTTCGACGAGCTCGCGTGGGACATGGAGCACTACATCGCCGGCCACCTCCCCGGCCACCCCGGCTTCGACCCCGCGCGCCTCCACCTCCCGCCCCACCTCATGCGCTCCCAGTACGACGACGGCGAGGCCGCCTCCCCCGGCACGCCCACCACCCGCCGCGCTACTCCGCGTCCCGATCCCGTGGCGGTGCGGGCAGCCGATCCGCTCCCCCGCCGCCAGGCGAGGATGTTCGGCCTGCTCGCGCTGCTTGCCCTGGCCTTCGCGGTGGTCTCCTGGTTCATGCTCCGCGACCCGGTGCAGGGTTTCACCCGCTCGCAGATCGCCGCGATCGTGGCCCTCGGCATCGCGGCGGCGTTCCTCGCCTACCGCGCCTACGCCGCCCGCCTCGCCCGCGACTCCGTGGTGGTGGTCTCCGAGCGCGGCCTCTCCCGCCTGGGCCCGTGGGGCTGGGAGCACACGTGGCGGCAGGTCGCCTCCGCCACGGTGGAGGAGTTCAACGGCTCCCACTACCTGGTGGTGGTGCGCCGGGACGAGTCCGCGCCCTACCACCGCTCCGCCACCGCGCTGGCCGGGCACCCGTTCCCCGGCAACGCGCTCATCTCCCCGGTGCCAGAGGCCTCCATCGCGCACCTGGAGGAGGCCCTGCGGACCTTCCGCCGCGGACAGTAGCCGGGACCGGTGCGGGATCGGGCTAGCGCTCCACGGGGAGGTGGCGGGAGAGCCACTCCAGGATCGCCTCGAAGCGCTGGCGCCGGTGCCACGGGGTGCCGGAGCGGGAGAGCTCGTGGTTCTCGCCGGGGAAGACAAGCATCTCCGTGGGCGTGCCCGTGCGGCGTAGCGCCGCGAACCAGCGCTGGGCCTGCTCGATCGGGCAGCGCCAGTCCTCCTCGGAGTGGATCACGAGCGTGGGGGTCTCCACCTGGCCCACGAACGCCATGGGGCTCTGCGTCTCGGCGTGCTCCGGATCGGCGCCGGTGTACTCCTCGGAGAAGAACCAGCCGATGTCCGAGGTGCCGATGAAGGTGCCCGGGTCCAGGTAGCCGCGCTCCACGATGGCAGCGGAGAAGCGGTGGTCATGGGCGATGGTCCACGCGGTGAGGTAGCCGCCGTAGGACCCGCCCATGATCCCGAGGCGCTCACCGTCCAGGGAGGGCTCGGACGCGAGTGCGCCCTCCAGGAAGGCGATCACGTCCTGGAAGTCGAGGGTGCCCATCGCCTCCTTGATCGCGAGCCCGTGCTTGCGCCCATATCCGGCCGAGCCGCGGGGGTTGCACATGACCACGGCGTAGCCGGCCTGGGCGTAGACCTGGGCCTCGTCGAACCAGCCCCACGTGTAGTCGGCGTGGGGGCCGCCGTGGATGTTCAGGAGCACCGGGTGGGGTCCCTCGCCCTCGGGGAGGAACACCCAACCGTGCACGGGGTAGCCGTCGGCGGACTTCACCGTGAGCTCGTTCGGCATGACCACGTGGGTCTCCCGGTTGAGAGCGGCGGCGAACGTGGTGAGGGAGCGGATGACGCCCTTGCCGTTCACGCCCTCCACGAGCCCGAGCTCGCCCGGGGTGGTGGGATCGGTGAAGGTCACCACGAGCGTGTGCGGGGAAGTGGATCCCTCCGAGGCGGGCGCGCAGGCGGCGCCGGTGATCACGCGCTGGCCACCCACGATGGTGCGGGTCTTCCCACTGGGGGTGATGGCGTGGAGTTCGGCGGCGCCACGCACCCGCGCGATCGCGGCGATGTCCCGCTCGCCGTAGGGCACCAGGTGGGGATCGGCGTAGTCCACGGCGTCCCGATCGGTGAGCTCGCGCAGCTTCGCGGGCTTCTTCCCGGAGATGTCGTCCGTGTCCACCGCGAAGATGCCGTTCTGGCGGGCCACGAAGTCCCGGTTGGTCTCCCCGAGGTCGCCGCCCACCAGGAAGAGGGTCTCCCCGTCCTTGGAGAAGCGGGGCAGCCCGTAGGCCCGGCCCTCGCCGCCAGCTACGATCTGCGGGCTGGGAAGCTTGGTGGCCTCCGCCTCGTCGGGCGTGATGATCCCAAGGTCGCCCTGGGGGCCCACGGGGCCCTTGAGCTTGACGCGGTGGACCATGGTGCGCAGGTCCTCGTCGTGCTCGTCGTGGAGGGCCGCGGTGAAGTAGAGGTGGTTCCCGCGCGGGGAGAACTCGGGGTGGTACGCGTCCCGGCCCTCGGGTGTCACGAGCACCGCGCAGGGCAGGCCGTTCTCCCCACCGAACACGTTCGGCCCGGTCAGGTCCCGCTCCGGGTCCTGACCCTTGGCTGCCCGGCCCACCGGCGCCACCCACGGCTCCTCGTCCAGCGGGGGGACGCGGAGGATGAGGATCCCCACCGGCTGGTCTCCCGTGTAGCCGCGGCCGTTCATCTTGTACCGGTTGCCGGTGATGCGGCGCGGATCCTCCTTGCCCGCGCCCACACCCTCGGTGGTGCCGTAGCGGCCCTCGGCAGGCATGGCGGCCACGAGCGCCACACGCGTGGACTCGCGGTCCCACGTGAAGTCCTGGATCCCGAGCGGGGCGTCGGTGAGCACCCGGGCCTCCCCGCCGCGGGCGTCCACGATGGCGAACTGGCCCCGGCCCTTGGCGTCCGCGCGGAGGAACCCGATCATCGTGCCGTCCGGGCTGAAGCGCGGCTTCGTGTCCCGCTTCCCGGCGGTGATGCGGCGCGGGGCCCGGTGGTCGGTGGTGTCCACCTCCCAGAGTTGGCCCACGTAGTCGTCGGCGGCGAAGCTGGGCCGCGTGGCGGCCACCACGGCGAAGCGGCCGTCGGGGCTGAGGGTGGGGGCGGACGTGGTGCGGATGAGTTCGAGCTGCTCTGCCTTCACGCTCGTGAGTCTACGTGTGCTGGAATAAGCCCATGACCACCGCCGATCCCGGCCGCCCCGATGGGTCCGGGCAGCCCAGCGGCCCTGGCCACCCCAACGATCCCGGCCGCCCCGACGGGTCGGGGCAGCCCGGGGCCGTCACCTCCTACACCTCCGACCTGCCGTTCAACGTGCTGCGCTGGGTGTCCGTGGCGGCGCTCGTGGCGCTGGCCTACATGGGGGCCATGGACGCGCTCTCCAACAACTGGTTTGCCGTGGCCACGAGCGTGCTCCTCATCCTCCTGGTGGCCTTCGCGATCGCCCGGCCCGCCTTCGCGCTCGCCCGCAGCGCCGTCACTGCGGACTCCCGCGGTGTGCGCCGCAGGGGCGGGTGGGACTTCCGCTGGCGCGAGCTCGCGAGCGCCGAGGTCCGCATCCACAAGGACATCCAGTACCTGGTGGTGGTGCCCGCCGCCGAGCCGCGGGGCATGGACCTGACCCGGTTCTTCGTCCGCGGCAGCGACTTCCCGCCCACCTCGTTCGTGGCCCCCCTGGACACCCACAAGGCCCCGGAGTTCAAGGACGCGATCGCCCGCTACCTCTGGGCGTGAGGAGCGCCTCGCCCCGCGCCGCGCGCCCG
>CAZTOM010000009.1:6082-7478 GCA_964615555.1 uncultured Actinomycetaceae bacterium | reverse complement strand
TGTCCACGCAGTAGCCGATGGCCTCCACCCGGTCCGGAATCGTGCGGAAGTTCGATCTTCCCGCCTCGGTGGCGCCGCGCTCCATCTCCGCGAGGATCTCTGCCAGCGGGGTGTCCCGGTAGTCCTCCTCGGTGAACACCACGTGGTCCGCGAACTGCGTGGCCGTGGCGCCGAGCGGGGCACGCTTGGACGCGTCCCGGTTGCCGCCGGCGGCGCCAATCACCACCCACACCTCGCCGGGTGCCACCCGGCGCAGCGCGGTGATCGCCTTCTCGAGGGCGGGAGCCGTGTGGGCGAAGTCCACCACCACCTGCACCTGGTCGGTGGGCTGGATCACCTGCATACGGCCGGGCACGCCCGGGAAGGAACGCAGCGCCTCCACGGCCTCCGCCACGCCCACGCCCAGGCGGTGGGTGCCCGCGAGCGCAGCGAGCGCGTTGGCCACGTTGAAGCGCCCCACCATGGGCAGGAAGACGGGGAAAACGCCCTGGGGGCTGTGGAGCGTGAACTCGATACCCGCTGGGGTCTCGCGGATCTCCTCTGCCTGCCACTCGGCCTCGGCGCCGTCGATCGAGTAGGTGGTCTCCCCTGCCGCGACCCCGGCGAGTTGCTGCGCCCACGGGTCCTCCTGGTTCAGGACCGCGAACGGTGCGGCCTCCACAAGGCGGCGCTTCTCCGCGAAGTACGCCTCCATGGAGCCGTGGAAGTTCAGGTGGTCCCCGGTGAGGTTGGTCCAGATCGCCACGTCCCACTCCACGCCGCGGACCCGTTCGAGTGCGATCGCGTGGGAGGAGGCCTCGAGGACCACCACCCCGGCGCCGGCGTCCACCATCTCCCGCAGGAGGGCCTGGACCTGGGGGGCCTCCGGGGTGGTGAGGTGCTCGGGGAACTGGCGGAGCTCGCCGTCGGGGAGTTCGTAGCCCACGGTGGACAGCATGCCGGTGGCGCGCCCGGTGGTCCGCAGCACGTGCCGCGCGAGTGAGGTGGTGGTGGTCTTCCCGTCCGTGCCCGTCACGCCCAGCACGGCCAGCTCGCGGGAGGGGTGCCCCATGAGGGCGGCGGCGCCGTCGGCGAGGGCCACCCGGTCGTTGGCCACCTCCAGGTAGGGCAGCTCGGACGCGAACCCCTCGGGTGCGCCCGTGCCAAGGATGGCCACGGCGCCACGGCGGGCGGCGTCGTCGGCGAAGGAGTGGCCGTCCATGGAGGTCCCGCGCACGGCAACGAACGCGTCCCCGGGGGTGACCCACGCCGAGTTGTGGGTGATTCCGGTGACCTCGGGGTCCGCGCCCGCGGGGGCGGGCAGGCCGAGCGTGGCGGCGAGTTCGGAGAGCAGCATGAGGCGAGCCTAACCAGCGCCTCCCGGAAGGAGGAACAGGCGGGGGCGTGTCACTCCGGC
>CAZTOM010000009.1:3171-5982 GCA_964615555.1 uncultured Actinomycetaceae bacterium | reverse complement strand
GGGTGGAACCCTCCCCCGCCCTCCGCGGCGGCGGCGCGGGCGCCGGTCTCGAGGTGGCCGTGCGTGGGATCGGTGCAGTGGCCGTGGTAGGGGATGAAGTGCTCGTCCGACTCCGGGTCCGGGTTCTCGCTCACGTAGAGCATCTGCGCCTCCACGATCTTGCCCGCCGCCCAGCCGCGCAGCCCGTCCAAGTGGGGGTAGATGCGCGCGGCGATCTCCGCCGGTTCCCGCAGCCCGTCCGCGAGCGCGCCACGCACGTCCGCGAGGCGGTCGAAGCGGTGCGACTGGTAGTGCTCCACCCACGGGATCGGATCGTCCACCATGGGCCCGTGGCCGGGCAGGAGCCGGTTCACGGCGCCCTCGTGGGCGAGCTGGTGGACGAGCTCCAGGGAGTCGAGGTAGGTGCCCAGGTGCCCGTCCGGGTGGAGCACCACGGTGGTGCCGGTGCCGAGGATATGGTCCCCAGTGAGGAGGACGCCGTCTCGTGGGAGGAGCACGGACAGGGAGTCGGACGTGTGGCCCGGGGTGCGCAGCACGCGCGCGCCCACGCCCTCGAGCGGCAGCTCCACGCCGTCCGGCAGCTCGTCCCACGTGAGCACGGGCGCGTCGGTCATCTCCGCGATCCGCGGTGCGGCCTCCGAGTGGTCCGCGTGGTGGTGGGTGAGCACGGTGGCAGAGATCTCCGCACCGTTCGCCCGCGCGGTGCGCACCAGCAGGTCCAGGTGGGCCTCGTGGTTTGGCCCCGGGTCCACCAGCAGCGCATCCCGGCCGCCGGCGCCGAACACCACGTAGGAGTTGGTGCCGCCGAGAGTCATGGGGGTGGGGTTGGGCGCGAGGATGCGCACCACGTGCGGCGCCACCCGCTCCGGCACGCCCGTGGCCACGCCGGGGGGCCGCTTGGTCTGCGTCATCGCATCCACCTCCTGGGGTCCTCCCATGCTACGCGCCGCCCACCTCCCCCACGGCCGCCTCCAGCGCCTGGGAGAGATCCGCCCAGAGGTCTTCCACGTCCTCGATGCCAACGGACATGCGGATGTAGTCCTCGGGCACGGTGTGCACCTCCGCGGTGAGCCGGCGCCGCCGCTCCAGGGAGGACTCCACCCCGCCCAGGGACGTGGCGGGCAGCCACAGCTCCGTCCTGCCCACGACGGCGTCCGCCGCCTCCGCACCGCCCCTCACCCTGATCCCGATGATGCTCCCGTACCCGCGCATCTGCTCGCGGGCGCGCGCGTGGCCCGGATCGTTCGGGAGGGAGGGGTGGCGCACCTCGAGGAGCGCCGGGTGGCCCGCCAGCCGGGACGCGAGCTCCGCCGCGTTCGCCTGGGCCCGCTCCACCCGCAGCGCCACCGTCCGCATCCCCCGCAGCGCCAGGTAGGCCTCCATCGGCCCGGGGATGGCCCCGTAGAGCGTGCGGTGCGCGGCCACCTCCTCCCGTAGTCCGGCCTCTCCCGGCACGACGGCGCCGATCACCACATCCGAATGTCCCGCCAGGTACTTGGTCACCGAGTGGACGACGGCGTCCACGCCGTGGTCCAGGGGCTTCAGTACCAGCGGGGTGGCGAAGGTGTTGTCCGCCACCACGCGGGCGCCTGCGGCGTGGGCGGCTCCCACAAGTGCCGGGATGTCCGCCACCTCGAGCATGGGGTTGGTGGGCGATTCGATCCACAGGAGGTCCGCTCCCTCCAGTTCCTGCGTGACGGCCTCCGTGTCCGCGATGTCCACCTGGGCCACGGTGATGCCACGGTGCTCGGCCAGGTCCTTGGCCATCGCGATCGTGGAGAGGTAGGCATGGGCGGGGAGCACGAGCTTGCCGCCGTCCGGGAGGAGGGTGGCAAGCGCCGCCGCGATCGCCGCCATCCCGGAGGAGAAGGCCACCGCGGGGACGGGAGCGCCCTCGAGCTGGCCGAGCACCTCCTCGAGCCCCTCCCAGGACGGGTTGCCGTAGCGGCCGTAGAACGTGTCCCCGGGGCCCGGGGAGTCCGCGGAGTACTGGATGGACTGGAAGTGCACCGGCGTGTTCACCGGCATCCCCGGTGCGCGGGCCGGGCGGCCCGCGTGGACGGCGGTGGTGGCTGGATTCAGGGGCGTGTCCTTCATGGACCCAAGGCTAGGCTCTCTGCGCGCACCGGGCGGCGGCTGGAGACGGAAGTTGTCCCGGACAACGTCCGGCGCGCTCTCCGCGCGCGGGATCCGAACCCGTGCGGCGTCGAGGTAGGCGAGGCGGTCATCCGCGGCGGGCGCGCGAGGGATCCGACTTTTCTTCACATCCGGGGGCCCGTGGCCGTACCGTTGTCGCGTGCACCAGAACCAGGACCGGCGGCTCGAGCGCGCGCACGACCGCGCGAACACGGTGTTCCAACTGCACAACTCCGGCAGGGCCACCATCGTGATCGGGGCTGCGATCGCGGCGGTGGTCATCTTCCTCGCTCTCGTGATCCCACTCATCTGGCCCAAGATCTACGACCAGTACTTCTTCTCCCCGCCCCTGCCCGGGATGGAGCAGGAGGACGTGTACGTGCGGGCGGGAGAGAGCCACATCCTCCCCGAGGGAACCGTGACCCTCGCACCACTCACGCGCACCGGCACCGAGGTGTGCACGGATGTTGCCGGTTCGATGGACGAGCGGGTGTTCGTCAGCGCCGTCACCCTCTTCCTCCCCTCCGGCGGGGGAATCACCTGGGAGGAGGAGACGGAGTACGGGTCCGTCCGGAGCTTCGGCCTCAATGAGATGGAGAGGCTGTGCTGGGAGACCCATTCCACCGAATCGGGAACGTTCTGGGTGCGGCTCGAATCCCACGACATCGACGGTGG
>CAZTOM010000009.1:0-3071 GCA_964615555.1 uncultured Actinomycetaceae bacterium | reverse complement strand
CCCGAGGGGTACACCTGCTTCCAGCTCGAGGCCCGGAACACCACGGACCGCATCTGGTTCCTCCCCTTCGAGGGCACCCTGCGCGCGGGAACCACCGAGGTTGGCGCGTGGAACCGTACGGGCCCGGGCACCTTCGTGGCCGACGTGCTGGTTCCGGACGGCACCGCCGCCGGCACCATCTGCTTCGACGGCGGGCCACTGACTGCCGGTGCCTACGAGGTGGAACTGGACGCGGCCCAGTCCTTCCAGTGGGAATTCAGCGTTCCGTAGGGTCTACCTCCCCGGCGGCGGATCCGCCACGGCTGCGCCGCCGCACCACCGCCCAGCGAATGGCCCCCACCAGGACCACCAGGGCGATGGCTCCCACCACCCAGGCGATGAGTGCCCCGCGCCCGAGGCCCGCGCGGGCCGCGATCCCCGCGGGGAAGAGGAGGGCCAGCACCACCGCCACCGCGGCGATGGCGTTCTCACTCCGGCTCGGCACCACTGGCTTCCCGCTCGGCGCGACGTTTCTGGGCCTCCCGGTGCATGATCACCCTGCCGGCGAAGACCACCAGGCCCAGGACGCCCACGGGCACCACGGACCAGAGGACCACCTGCCACACCGGGCCCCCCTCGCTGATGACGATGAGTGCCGGGAGGGCGAAGAGGAGCGCGGCCATGATCCCGGTGAGGACCACCGGTGTCATGCCGGTCTCTGGCTCGGACTCCTCCTGTTCCGGTGCGGCCACGGGTTCGGGTAGCTCCACCGTCTCGGGCATCTCGGCCGCCTCCGGGTACTCCGAGTAGCCCTCCCCGCGCGACTCTGCGGCGCGCAGGCGCCGCTGTGCCCGGTAGGCGGGGAACAGGAAGATGAGCACCACCAGGCCCACCACGAGCCCCACCCACGAGACTGCGGGCGGGATCCCGAGCACCTCTCTCATCCCGGGCATGAGCACCGACTGGAGGCCCACCAGGGCGAGCCAGGCACCGAGCCCGGCGCCCCACGGCGCAAGCGCGTACTGGAGGTCCGACCAGCGCCGCCGTCCCTCAACCGGAAGCCTCGCCGCGCGCACCTGCTTGTCCCGGTTCCGGGACTGCACCCGGAACTGGTAGATGCCCCACCAGAGCAGCAGGGCGAAGAAGAGCCCCACGAGGGACATCAGCCAGATCGGGGCCTCCGGTTCCTCGCCGGAAAGGAGGTCCCGGATGATCTGGACCGCCACGCTCACGAGGATGAGGGCGACCACCGCGATCGTGAGGGGCTGCTTCCACAGGTCCTTGTCCCGGGAGGAGCCGATGGCCCGATCGAAGCTCTCGCGCCTGGTGGGGGGCCTCCACCCCTCGGGGATCTCATCCGGCTCGGGCGGCCTCCACCCGTCGCGGGTCTCATCCGGGCGTTGCGTCATGGGCCCAGAATAGTTGGACCGGATCAGTCGCAGCCCTCGGGCCCGCACGCCTCCCCGCCGCCCTCACCGGCCACGACGCCCGGGACGATCAGCGGTTTCAGGGCCGGCGCGGGGTTGAGCTCCTCCCACACCTGGTTCAGCGCACCCTCGAACACCTCGGCCGGCTGGGCGCCGCTGATGCCGTATTTCCCGGCGAGCACGAAGAACGGCACGCCCGTGATCCCCAGGGCGCGCGCCTCGGCGAGGTCCGCCTGGATGGACTGGTCGAACTGGTCTGCTCCCTCCGATGGGGCGGGAGGCAGGGCCGTGGTGCCCTCGCCGGACGCGAGGCGGGCGACGTCGTCGGGAATCCCGAGCTCGGAGGCGAGGCGCAGGAGGACGGCCGGGTCCGAGATGGACTCCCCGTCCCGGAAGTGGGCCTCGAACAGGGCCCGCTCGAGGCGACGGGTGAGGGCGCCGGAGGGGTCGTGGGCCTCGGCGGCGTGGAGGAGGCGGTGGGCGCGCCACGAGTTGGCCACGCGCACGGAGTCGAAGTCGAGGGGCAGGCCCTCGGACTGCGCGGCCTGCGCAACGTGCCCGAACATCTGCCCGATCACGTCCTCGGAGACGCCCTTGCGTGCCGCGAGGTACTCGGTCTCGGTGCCCTCGTAGGACTCGGGGAGCGTGGGATCCAGCTGGAAGGAGCGCATCCGCACCTCCACCTGGTCCCGGTGCGGGAAGGACTCGAGAACCCGCTCGAAGCGGGCGAGCCCGATGTGGCACCACGGGCAGGCGATATCGGACCAGATGTCTATACGCATGTCCGGTCCAACCGGGCCCGTGGGCATATCATTCCCGCGCGTGGGGTTCCCGGCGGCCCGTGGCGGGGTACGGCGCGGGTGCCCCACGTGGGGCGGGGCTATCCTCGGTTGCCGCGGGCGGCGAGGGCCACCAGCACCAGGACCAGGACCACTCCTGCCACGATCGCCACGATCACGGGCGCGCTGAGCTGGAACCCGCCCCCGTCGTCCTCGGTGACGTCTACGTCCACGTCCACGTCCGGGGCCTCGGGAGCATCGGGGGCCTCGGGCGCCGGGGCGTCCGTGGCGGTCATGACCACGCCAGTGGGCGCGAGCTCCGGCACGGCGGTGGCGGGCACGGTGGCCACGCTCACGAGCCCGAGGGCCAACGCAACTGTCAGGATCCATCTACGAATCATGGTGCGAATGTACCGGCGCCCCGGCGGGCCCGCCTGTTGAGAGCGAGGGACGGTTCGCGCCTGCGGGACCGCGGGGCCTACCGCTCCCGGCGCCGCAGGAACTGCACCATCCCCGCCGCCAGCAGTCCCACCACCGAGAAGAACACGATCGAGCTGCCCGGGCCCATCCGGTGCTCAAGCACCAGGAATGCCGGCACCGCGATCGCGAACAGCATCGCGAAGGCGGTGAAGGCCGCGAGCACCCGGGTGCCGCCCCGGCGCCGGCGCGGCTCCTCCACGTAGCCGGCCAGTTCCCACGGCGGCACGCCCCGGGGCGCGGCCTCCGTCTCGGGCTCGTTCTCGCGGAAGTACATGCCCCGAGCGTAACCCGGACTACTCGCTGGGCTCACCTCGGCGGGCCTGCTCACCCTCCGGGGACGACGGCGCGGGCCGGGTTCCGCCGTCGGGCGTGCGCTCCGGCGCGGGCTTACGTCCGCCCTGCGGGG
>CAZTOM010000008.1:22574-24226 GCA_964615555.1 uncultured Actinomycetaceae bacterium | reverse complement strand
GCGATGTTGAGAAGGCTGGTGGAGCGGACGAACGGGAAGGCCCAGTCCTGCCACAGCAGGTGCTCGTCGTGTCCGAACATGGAGCCGCCGGGGCGCCCAGTGTTGAGACCCCCGGGCGCCTCCGCAACCCTCAGGCCCTCCGGCACCTCCGCGGGCCACTCCCGGCGCCTCCGCAACCCTCAGGCCTCGGTGCCCTCCGCGGCGCGGGCCACGCCCTCCGCTGGTGGGAGCGTGCCCTGCGCCTCCGCGAGCTGCCACACCTCCGCGCGCGCATCCGCGATCGCCTCCTGGAACTCCGAGCGGCCGATCTCGGCCAGATCGTCGAGCATGGCGATGAGGCGGAGCGGGACCGTGGGGTCCGAGGCGCCATAGTGGGCGAGCTCCACCGTGATCCGCTCCAGCAGGGTGGTGAATGCGGGCGGCTTGTGGACCACGCGGACGTTTCCCGCGCCGTCGGCGATGAAGGGCGAGATGGTGGGACGGACGGCGAGCAGGCGCAGGAGGGAGTGGATCTCGTCGATGGCCTGGATGGCGGTGGTGGGATCATTGACGCCGGAGGAGAGGGCGCGGTCCGCGATGTCCAGGAGCTGGCGGAATCCAAAGCCGATGTCCTGCATCATCGAGCGGTCGCGGGCGATGCCGATGCGGCGTTGGACCTCGCGCGCGAACGCATCGTCCGGGGAGATCTCACGGTCCCGCCCGCCGGCACCCGAGCCAGACCCTGCGCCACCCCCACGAGTCCCCGACCCCACCCGCTCCTCGCGCAGCCGGTCCTCATCCACCTCACCCCACACGGTGGCGAGCAACTGCTCCCGGGCCACGTGCGCTCCGAGGTCCCGCTCGAGCAGGATCACCACGTCGTGCTCCTCGGCGAGTTCCACGAGGTTCGGGAAGTCCACGTAGGCGATGCGCCCGTGCCGCTGACCGGAGGTGACGCGGAAGGAGGGGTCGCCCGGGCGCGGCGACCAGCCCGGGCCGAACCCGCCGAGCTCACCCTCGCCCATCTCCCCGAACTGCTGGCGGATCAGGCGCGCCGTGCTGCCCTCGATCTCGCGCAGCACCGTGCCCACCTGGATCGAAGTGACGATGTGGTGGATGAACGCGATGAACATCCCCACCGCAGCCAGCACCACCAGCATCGCGAGCGCCACGGAGAGCTGCGGCACGAAGAAGTCCCCCTCCGCGTTCGAGCCGCGCACCGCGCGCAGCACGATCAGCGAGTACACGAACGAGGCCGCGAACACCCCCAGGGTGGCCTGCGTCATCCGCGAGGAGAGGAACCCACTCATCAGCCGCGGCGTGTAGGAGGAGGACGCGAGCTGCAGGACCACCATCGTCACCGAGAACACGAGGCCGGTGACGGAGATCATCGCCGAGGCGATCGTGGAGAGCACCGAACGCGCCCCATCCGGCCCCGACTCGAACACCAGCGGCAGCCTGCCCGCGAGCGCGTCGTCCACCTGCGGTATCACCGAGCCCACCACCACCGCCAGCACCACGATCAGGAGCGGCAGGGTCCAGAAGGGCTGCCAGATCCGCTGCCAGACATTCGGTCGGTCCACGCGCGGGATGTCACCGCGCGAGCGTTCGGGGGTGGCCATACCCCCACCCTACGAGTCCGCCGACGACGTGGGCCGGGTCTCGCCGTGGGG
>CAZTOM010000008.1:20242-22474 GCA_964615555.1 uncultured Actinomycetaceae bacterium | reverse complement strand
CCGGGGCGGGCGGGCGCGGCTAGGGTGGGCCCGTGGAGAATCCGTGGTTCTGGGTGATCGCGGGGATCGCCGTGCTGGTGGGGGTGGTGCTGCAGCGCATCTCCGGCATGGGGACGGGCCTGGTGGTGGCGCCCACGCTGGCGGCGCTGTTCGGCGGGGCGATCGGCGTGCTGATGAGCAACGTCACCGCAATCGTCTCCGCGGCCCTGATCCTGTGGGCGGTGCGGGAGCGGGTGAAATGGCGTCGGGGTTGGACGATCGTGGCATGGGCGATCCCGGGCGCAGTGCTCGGCGCGGTGATGGTGGCGCTGGTGCCGCCCGCATGGCTCACCGTCTTCGTGGGCGCGGTGGTGCTCCTGGCGCTCGCGAGCACGTACATGCGCCCGAACCTCCCGGAGGTCCACTCCCCCGCCCTCACCGCCGCGGCGGGGACCGTGGGCGGATTCTTCAACACGGCGGCAGGCCAGGCGGCCCCCGCGCTCATCATTTACGCGCGGTTCACGCGGTGGGCGCAGCGGGAGTTCGCGGCCACGCTGCAACTGGTGTTCCTGGGGATGAACATCCTCTCGGTGGGTTTCAAGAGTGTGGCGCTCGGGTTCTCGGAGCTGCCGCCGCTGTGGGTCCTGCCCGCCGTGGCGGCGATCGTGCTGGTGGCGGTGTGGATCGGGGGTGGCCTCGAGAAGCGAGTCTCCACGGCTGGCGCGCGCCGGCTCGCCACGGTGCTGGCGTTCGGCGGCGCCGTGCTCGCGATCGTGCGCGGCGTGGTGGGCTTGCTGTAGCGGGGGGCGGGCAGCCCGCGCAGCGGTAGCGGGGGGCTCTGTAGCGGACGCGCGCCGCGGTAGCCTGTGGCCCGTGAGTGACGTGCCCGCGGATGAGATGGAGTTCGACCCCACCGCCCCGACCACCCGCGCCCTCCGCCGCACCGTCCTCATCGTGGTGGTGCTGAACCTCGCGTACTTCTTCGTGGAGATCGGGGTGGCGATCGGGATCGGCTCGGTCTCGCTGTTCGCGGACTCGGTGGACTTCTTCGAGGACGCCGCGGTGAACCTGCTGATCTTCGTGGCGCTCGGCTGGCCGCTGGCCCGCCGCGCCATCACCGGCAAGGTGCTGGCCCTGATCATCCTGCTCCCGGCTCTCGCGGCGCTGGTCACCGCGATCCTCAAGTTCTCCAACCCCGAGGCCCCGGATCCCACCTCCCTGCTCCTCACCGCCGGCGGCGCCGTGCTGGTCAACTCGGTCTGCGCCTACCTCCTCATGCGCTTCCGCCACGACGGCGGCTCCATGACCAAGGCCGCCTGGCTCGCCGCCCGCAACGACGTCTACATCAACCTCGCCATCATCGCGATGGGTGTGGTCACCCTCCTGTGGGTGCGCAACGGCTGGCCAGACATCATCCTCGGCCTGTTCATCGTGGCGCTCAACGGCCGCGCCGCCTTCGAGGTGTGGGAGGCCGCCACCGAGGAGCACCTCGCCGCGAAGGCCCTCGCCGGGGACTTCGACGACGACTGACGCGCCCTACGTACGCACGTCTCCACCCGCCGTCGGGGCGAACGACGACGCCCCCGCACCCTGCGTATGCACGCCACCACCCGCCGTCGGGGCGAACGACGACGCCCCCGCACCCTGCGTACGCACGCCACCACCCGCCGTCGGGGCGCTAGGTGACGGGGATGAGCTTCTGCCGGTGCTTGGTGCCGAACCAGCGCTCGGTATCGAAGTGGAACTCGAGGTGGTAGCGCAGGTCCCCGCGTAGGCCCATGCGGCCGAAGAAGCCGGAGATCCCGCCATCGCGGAAGCGGACCTCGGGGTCGCTGCGGCGGTAGTCGTAGTAGATGGTGGTCTCGAACTCGTCGGACTGGCCCCGCTTCAGGTGCAGTCCGGTGAACGTCTTCTCCCCGAGCGTGCGGCGGTCCACCTTGCTCTCGCTGCGGCCCTTCGAGTCGGAGGATGAATAGTGATGCTCGCGGACCAGGCGGATCCTCACGCGGGAGAACGTCACATCGCGGAGCGCCGTGACGCGGGCACAGACGTGCAGTTCGCGGTCCCAGCGGTTGAAGGCACCGCCCCGCGGTTCGATGACCTCCACCCGGACGTCCTTGGAGAACTGCCGACCGATCGCTTCGAACACCACCGCGCCCCACCTCCAGGGTCAATCGTGGCAGACCTGGGGGACCAATCGTGGCAGGCCGGGGGGACGTGGGTGGAATCCGTAGCGCCCGACGTGCGGAATTC
>CAZTOM010000008.1:16407-20142 GCA_964615555.1 uncultured Actinomycetaceae bacterium | reverse complement strand
GCGGGTGGCGGGAGAGCGGGTGGGGCTCGCCCCGTCCGGGGCGGAGTCTCCCAAATGTTCCAACGAGGAGGCGCCGTTCTACGACTTCTCAGCCAGCGCACGCGCCTTGGCGAGCGCAGACCCGAAAGCGCGTTGCGCACTCGCGAGCGCCACTTCGAAGCTTGTATTCGGTGGCTCAGCCCCAACGGTCCTCTCCAGCACGCGGTCGAAGGTCTCACCCCATCCGGTGTCAGGTTCGATGATCGCCGTTGGCAACTCAAGGCCAGAGCGAAGCTCTACCTGCGCTGCAAGCGCTTGGGCGAGTCGGTCCACATCCACCTCTCCGGTCTCCGCGATGAGCGCCACGTCATAGAGATCCCGGTATCGCGTGGATGACCGGCCACTGCGCTTCTCGTACATCGCGGCGATCTTGTCTGCCACTTGGTTCTCCAAGGGGTAGAAGTTCAACGTCAGGCTCGATGGATAACCAAGGATGTGCGCGCGGTCGCCGCGGTCCACGGTGGCACGCAGCGGTTCCTCGGCCATCACCACGCTCGCCGACACATCGATCCCGAACGTGGTTGCGGTCTGGCCACCCACCCGGACGCCGACGGTCAGGCTCGCTGTGGGCTCACCCTCCGCGGCGCCTTCTGAGGGCCCGGAAACCTCGTAGATGTAGTTGCCGATCACCTCACCATTCATGGTCCGGGCAAGATCACGAGCGGACGCGAACGCCGAGGTACTCCCCTCTCGGAAGACGTCGATGTCCCGGGTAAGGCGCGAACTGATCGACCTCGCAACCAGGTTCATCCCACCTTTCAGGACCCATCCTTCGCTCTTCACCATGAGTCGGCCCACAAAGAGCATTCGATGGAAACGTGAGTAGGAGCCTGTGGCGTCCTCGCCGGCAGCGCGCGCAGCGTTCCGGAGTTTCGCCTGTACCGAGCGGTCACTGTCCGGCACCCCCAGCTCAGGAGCGAGCCTCCGCAGCACCTTGGAGGATTCCACATCGCGGCGGGACAAGACGCCTGCGGAATGCGCCTGCACGATCGCCCGCCTGAGGTGGTCCTCGTCCCAACGGCCAGACTCCGCGATGTCCTCAAGAGTCCGCCGTGGACTCGTCACAGGTAGTCCATCTACCTCCTGGACGGTCCTGCCCGGAAGCGGTGCCTTGCGAACCACCACGTTGGGTTGCCCAGATCTCAAGCGGCGAGGGCTCGTGAAGTAGAGGTGATCTGGATCGAAATCTCCGATCTGCCATACTTCGGCTGCGGTTTCGTGCGAAACCACGATCGGCTCTGGGTCACCATGACGTTCTGCGACTGTCCTGCTCGCGTCCATGGCAAGCCACTGTGCGCGCACGTCTTGGAGCGCACCCACCGGAGAACCAGGCAATGAGTAAACGCCATGCCTCACCCGGCTACCACCCAGCGCCCCGACTGCACGGACGATTTCGGCACGCAGCATGCCCGCCTGTTGGGCTTGGGCCGTAGTGAAGAGACCCCACTGGCCTTCCGCAAGAACCGTGAGAACTCGCACCGCCATTTCGCGCTCCATGCACCAAAAGTAACAGACGTATGTTACTTTTGGTGCTCAGAACGCATGGTGTCGCTCTGGAGGTCGGCGGCGGAACCCTCGTTCGGCCGTCGGAGAGCCGCACGTACGTCACCACTCGCGCGGAAGTGGGCGTATGTGACTCACGCAGTCGCCGAGATGAAGGCGACCCACCCGGACGGAAGCAGGTGTACGCGACTCACGCAGTCGGCGAGAAGAAGGCGGCACCGCCCGGCAACCGCCCCGGCAATACCGTGCGCACTCCCACGCCCCCATCTAGGCTGAATTCACTCGAAGGAGAGGACTTGGACAAGCAATGTGGGCGCTGACAGGATTCGCTGATGAGGTGAGCCGCGACTTCGCGGAGCAGCTGGAACTCATGCAGAAGCTGGGGATCAAGCACATCGAGATGCGCTCCGCTTGGGGCACCAAGGTGCTGGACCTGAGTGCGGAGCAACGCGCGCAGGCCAAGCAGATGCTGGACGATGCGGGGATCGCGCTCTCGGCGGTGGGCTCGGACCTGGGCAAGATCCAGATCACGGACCCGTTCGCCGCGCACCTGGAGCGCGCCAAGCACGCGATGGACGTGGCCCACGAGTTCGGCACCCTGAACATGCGCACGTTCTCCTTCTTCATGCCGGAGGACGCCCCGGACTACTACGTCCACCGTGATGAGGTGATGGACCGCCTGGGCCAGATGGTGGCCGTTGCCCAGGACGCCGGCGTGCTCCTGCTGCACGAGAACGAGAAGGACATCTACGGGGACATCCCGGAGCGCTGCGTGGACCTGGTGAGGACGCTCGGGGACCAGAACCTCGGCCTCACGTTTGATCCCGCGAACTACGTCCAGTGCGGCGTGAAGCCCGCGGACGAGGCCCTGCCCACCGTGCGTGAGTGGACCCGCTACGTGCACATCAAGGACGCGAAGGCCTCCGACTCCTCCGTGGTCCCCGCCGGACAGGGCGACGGCCAGGTGCGCGAGGTGCTCGCCGCCCTGCGCGACTCCGGCTACGACGGCTTCCTCTCGATCGAACCTCACCTCGGCGATTTCGACGCCTTCGGCGGCCTGTGCGGCCCGGACCTGTGGACGGACGCCTTCACGGCCCTCACCGGGATCCTGGATGACCTCGGCATCGAGTGGCGGTGATCGATGATTGACGACGGCGCCGCTCCCGTCTCCGCGCCCTCTCCCGATCCGCTGGGGCCCGCTCCCGTCAGGGCGGCGGTGGTGGGGTGCGGCGATGTGGCCACCATCCACTTCGAGTCCATCGCGGCCATCGAGGACGCCGAGCTCGTGGCGGTGTGCGACACGGACGCGAGCGCCCTCGAGCAGGCGGCCCGGATCACGGGCGCCCCGGCGTACACGGACCTCGGGACGATGCTGCGGGAGGTGAGACCCGACGTCGTGCACATCACCACGCCGCACAACGCGCATGCGGACCCCACGATCCAGGCCCTCGAGGCGGGCGTGCACGTGATCCAGGAGAAGCCGCTGGCGCACACGCTGGCCGAGGGCGAGCGGATCGTGGCCGCGGCGGAGGAGGCGGGCCAGCGGGGCGTGAAGATCGGGATCTGCTTCCAGAACCGGTATAACGTCTCCGCAGAGAGGGCCCGGGAAATGCTCGATGCGGGGGCGATCGGGGAGGTCACGGGCGCGTGGGCGTCCGTGGAGTGGGCGCGCACGGAGGGCTACTACCGGGCGAAGCCGTGGCGCGGCACCTGGGAGGGCTCGGGCGGCGGGCTGCTCATCAACCAGGCGATCCACACCCTGGACCTGATCCAGTGGCTGCTGGGGGACGTGGTGAAGATCGACGGCCACGCCGCCACCCGCCGCTACGGCCACGTGATCGAGGTGGAGGACACCGCCGAGGCGCTCTTCACCCACGCAAGTGGCGTGGAGACCACGTTCTTCGCCACCCTCACCTCCCCCGCCACGCATCCCGTGGAACTGGAGATCGTGGGGACCGGGGGCCGGATCTCCATCCGGGGCGGGCTGAAGCTCACCCGCGTGGATGGGACCAAGGAGAAGTGGAAGGAGCGGAAGGCCACCTCCGCGGGGCGCGCCTACTGGGGTGTCTCCCACGAGCTGTTCATCCGGGACTTCTACCGGAGGCTGGATGACCCGGAGCCGTTTTGGATCAGCCCGGCGGAGGCGATGAAGTCCCTGCACATGCTGAAGGCGATCTATGACCAGTCCTTCGG
>CAZTOM010000008.1:14126-16307 GCA_964615555.1 uncultured Actinomycetaceae bacterium | reverse complement strand
GAACGAGGGGAATGAGGGAGTAATGGCTGAGAAGGTACGGCTCGGAATCATCGGACTGGGCGCCCAGGGCGGGTTCTACTACAACCTGATCCAGAACGGCCAGGTGCCGAACATGGAGATCGGAGCGATCTGTGACATCGACGAGTCGAAGAAGGAGCGGGCCGATGAGATCGGGGTGCCCTTCTACACCGACTACATCGAGATGCTCGAGTCCGGGAACGTGGACGCCGTGGTCACCACCGTCCCCCACTACCTGCACCCCGAGATGGGCATCGAGTCGCTCACGCGCGGCATCCACACCCTGATCGAGAAGCCCGCCGGCGTGTACACCAAGCAGGCGGATGAGCTCTTCGACTTCGCAGACACCAAGCCGGAGCTGAAGTTCGGGGTGTTCTTCAACCAGCGCACCAACCCCCTCTACATCGACCTGAAGGAGCTCATCGACTCCGGGGAGCTCGGCAACCTGCGCCACACCTCCTGGATCATCACCAACTGGTGGCGCCCCCAGGGCTACTACGACCAGTCCGAGTGGCGCGCCACCTGGGGCGGCGAGGGCGGCGGCGTGCTCGTGAACCAGGCCCCCCACCAGCTCGACCTGTGGCAGTGGCTGTGCGGCGTCCCGGTCTCCTGCTACGCGCACCTCGCGTTCGGCTTCAAGCGCGACCTGGTGGTGGAGGACGAGGTCAACGCGATCGTGGACTTCGGCGAGGGCCGCTCCGGGCACTTCATGACCTGCACGAACGACATGATCGGCACGGACCGCCTCGAGATCCTCTTCGACAAGGGCAAGATCGTGGTGGACGACTCCAAGAAGGTCACCATCACCCGCCTGACCGAGAACGAACAGGAGCTCTCCAAGGGCAT
The DNA here is from genome assembly GCA_964615555.1 of uncultured Actinomycetaceae bacterium. Lineage (GTDB taxonomy): Bacteria > Actinomycetota > Actinomycetes > Actinomycetales > Actinomycetaceae > JAAZBW01. The sequence goes on along the minus strand of CAZTOM010000008.1, from coordinate 15,443 downwards.
GTCCATGGACGATGTGCGCCGGATCTTCATGGGCCAGGTGGACATGAAGCAGTACATGGAGACCGAGGTGAAGGAATACGAGTTCGTGATGGGCCAGCAGCACTCGGACATCCTGAAGAACTTCGCGGACGCCGTGCTGAACGACGCCCCGCTCGTGGCCAAGGGCCGCGACGGCATCAACGGCGTCCGCCTGGCCAACGCCATGCAGCTCAGCGCCTGGACCGGGCAGCCCGTGGACATGGCGGACTTCCCGGCCGAGCAGTACCTGTCCGAGCTGAACAAGCGGATCGAGGAAGAGGGCAAGTTCGCCACGCGCAGCTAGCCCCTCCATTTTTCGCCGATGGTGTGGGTTACGTACGGCGGCGCCGTGCGTAACCCACACCATCGGCGCAGGAGAACGGAAGACGAGGAGGACGAAAGGTGCGCTCCCTGACGCAGGGGGCGGCGCCGTCGTCGGGAAAGGAACGTGAGATGAACCTTGGCGTGCAGATGATGATGCTCAGGGACCAGGTGGCCGAGCAGGGCATGTGGGCCGTGCTGGAGCAGGTGAAGGAGCTCGGGTACAACTGCGTGGAGGTCTCGCAGATCCCCATGGACGAGGCGAACACGGCGGACCTCGAGCGGGGCGTGAAGGAGCTCGGCGTGAAGGTGGGGGCGCTGTCCGTGGCGCTCGCGCCGGGGCCGGTGTCCACCGGGGACAACCTGGAGGAGCACTACGAGAAGATCGTGGCCGACTGCAGGCGGCTCGGCACCACCTACCTGCGGATCGGCATGATGCCGTTCACCGCGATGGTATCCAAGGAGGCGTGCGAGGCGTGGGCGGCTGAGTGCGAGCCGTGGGCGGCCAAGCTGGCCGAGGACGGGATCACGCTGTGCTACCACAACCACCACGTGGACCTGGCGCAGTTCGACGGCGAGCGGATCTTCGACATCGTGCGCCGCGTGGCGCCGTCCCTCCACTTCGAGGTGGACCTGCACTGGGTGCAGCGCGGCGGCATGGCACCGCTGGACATGCTGCGCGAGTACGCCGGGGTCTGCAAGCTGATCCACGTGAAGGACTTCCGCGTGGGCGCCTTGGACCCGAAGGCGATCGACCTCATGGCCGAGGGCAACTTCCAGGAGGGCTACGCGATGTTCGTGAACATCGTGGAGTTCGCCGAGGTGGGAGCCGGGAACATGAACTGGCCCGACCTGCTGCCGGCCGCCATGAAAGCGGGCGCGGAGTTCTTCTTCGTGGAGCAGGACATGACCTACGGCCGCGATCCGATCGACTGCCTGCGCGATTCGCGGGAGTACCTGAAGAGCATCGGCTACTAG
>CAZTOM010000008.1:12904-14026 GCA_964615555.1 uncultured Actinomycetaceae bacterium | reverse complement strand
CGTCCATAATGGAAGCAATGCGTAGACGAGGGATCCTCCCAGCCGCCCTGGCCCTGACCGGGGCGGCCGCCGCCGGTGTCATCTCCTGGCAGCGCTCGCCCGCCGTGCGCCGCGTGAACAACTCGATCGCGGAGATGGCCGAGCACTGGGAGGGGGTGCTGCAGCGCAACCGCGGCGGGACCGAGGCGCTCCACGTGGTCGCCTTGGGGGACTCGGCCACCCAGGGCGTGGGGGCGTCGACGGCGAAGGCCGGCTGGCTCCCCCGCGTGGCGGCGGAGTTGGGCTCGCGTTCCGGGCGCGAGGTGGAGATCTGGAACCTGTCCGTCTCCGGCGCGATCGCCTCCGACGTGTGGCGCGAGCAGGTCCCCCGCATGCGGGGTCTGCCCATCCAGCCCGATCTGGTCACCCTCGAGATCGGCGGCAACGACGCCACCCAGCCGGGCCGCGTGACCGTGGAGTCCTACGTGTACGTGATGGACCAGATCCTGGGCGCGCTGCCGCCGGGGAGCTTCGTGTCCGATCCGCCGTGGTTCTCCGTGCCCATGTTCGGATCCCGGGCGCGCCGCATGGCCCGGGGGGTGCGCCCCCTGATCGAGAAGCACGGCCACCACCTGCTCCCCCTCTTCGACGTGACCAAGAAGGCCGGGTGGGGGTACCACAAGTTCACCTCCCCGGACCTGTTCCACCCGAACGACCAGGGCTACGAGGGCTGGGCCACCGGGTTCCTCGAGGCGATCGAGGGAGCCGGCTGGAAGCCCCGCGAACGCTAGACCAGAGTCCGCCGATGGTGTGCCGTAGGTACGCCGATGGTGCGCCGTAGGTACGCCGACGGTGCGCCGGACCGACCGCGATGGTGCGCCGGACCCACCGGGCACCACCTACCCCCCGGTGACCTCCGCTAGCTCCACCCGCCGACCCTCCGCCAACGACCGCACCAGCGCCTCCGCCGTGGCGATCGATATGAGCGCCCCGGTCCCGTCGGTGAGAGCCGCGAACTCCGGATCGGGCACCCCGCCGCACACGAGGTGGTGGAGGTAGGCCACCTCCTCCTCGATGATGCCCTGCAGCCACAGCGGGGTCCGCTGGCCGGGCGCGCCGAACACGATCGCGCCGTCGGTGCGC
>CAZTOM010000008.1:5034-12804 GCA_964615555.1 uncultured Actinomycetaceae bacterium | reverse complement strand
GCGCGCCGAACACGATCGCGCCGTCGGTGCGCCCGCCGCCCACCACAGCGGCACCGCCGCCGCCAGCCATCCCACCGCCGCCCACCGCGCCGGCACCGCGAGGACCTCCGCCACCACCCCCGTACTGCCGTGCCCGGTCCGCGTCCTCCTCGGCACTGCGGTGCAGCAAAACGGTCTCCCGCGCTCCGTCCGCCCCCACCACGTCCACACCGGGCCGCGCGAGGTCGATATGGATGTAGCCGCCCGTGCCCTGGAACGTGACGTAGTGTTCGGATCGCCGGAACGCGGAGCCGTACTCCATCCGCACGAGCCTCCCGCCACTTCCCCCGCTCTCACCGTTTCCGCTGCGCCCGCCACTTCCCCCACTTCCGCCACCGCTCCCCCCACCGGCCCGGTAGTCGAGCACGATCACCAGCGCGTCATCCTCATCCCCGAACCCGGGACCGCTGTGCGCCAGGTTCCCGCCGGCCATGTACGCCCCCACGGGCGGCCCCATCACCTGCAGGATCAGGTCCAGTTCGTGGATGTGGTGGAACAGGTGCCCGCCGGAGAGCGCCCGCATCTTCTTCCAGGAGACATCCTCGGCCGGTTCTCCCCACCCGGTCCGCGCCCCCTGCGCCACCACCAGCTCCCCGATCGCCCCCTGCGCAATCCGCCGCTTCGCGTGCCGCACGCCCGCCATGAAGTTCGTGACGTGCCCCGCGAAGAACAACCGCCGGGCCTCGCGCGCCGCCTCCACCATCTCCCGGCACTCCGCGTACGCAAGCGCCACGGGCTTCTCGCAGAACACGTGCTTGCCCGCCGCGAGCGCTGGCAGCACGGCCTCCGCGTGCGCGTGGTTGGGTGACGCCACCACGACGACGTCCACGTCGCCTCCCGTCACCACCTCACCGAGCGTCTCGCCCACCCGGGCACCCACCTCCTCGGCGATGCCCGTGGCGTTGGCGGGTTCCGGATCGTAGACGGCGGTGACACCGGCGCCCTCCATCCGGGCGATGTACCTGGCCAGCTCCGCCCCGAAGTACCCCGTCCCCACGATTCCGTAGCGCACCTGCTCCACGGCGCTCAACCGTTCACGTCGTGCAGGTGGTGCACCAGCTCGTGCGCCAGGTAGAGCCCGAGCGTCCAGGGAGTGAAGCCGGTGCCGTCGTCGCGCACTCCGGCCCAGTCCCACTGGCACCCCACCACACCGGACCAGGCCTCAGCCGCAGCCTCGGCCCGCTCGCGGAGGAGGAGTGCGGTGGCGTGGCCGTTCGCCCGCCAGTACTCCTCCTCGAGTGCGGCGGCGTCCCCGTCCCAGCTCTCGAACTCGGCCGTGCCCGTTCCTCCCTCGGCGAGGATCAACTCGAGCCTCTCGCGCATCACCTCGAGTACGTCTGCCACATGGCGGCCGTACTCGATCACGGACCACACCTGTGGGGCGGGGCGCTCCTCCGCGTCCTCGCGCTCAACTGCGGCGGCGAAGCGTTCGCCCACCTCTCGGTACAGATCGGCGAGGTGCCACTGCTCCACGGAGTCCGGATCGAACCCGCACTCAGCGCAGGGCCGCTCCACCACGAACGACCAGTCCTTCCCATCCGGCTCCGGAACCTCGGGAGGGATAGGCGCTCCCTCCGGGGGCGCCCCCTCCGGGGCCACTCCCTCAGCGGCAACCACCTCGGGAGGAACGGGACTCTCAGCACTCATTTGCTCACCATCCTCAGCGGAAGCGCGGACGCCGCGCCCAGAAGAAGCAGTACAACCCGTAGGCCGCCAGCCCGGCGGCCGTCACCAGCAGGAGCACCGTCCCGAAGGGGGCGCCCCGCAGGGCCTCGAGCGCGGCGTCCAGTCCGCCGGCCTCGTCCGCGTTGTAGGTCCACGTGGCCCACACGAACAGGAGCCCCACGATCCCGATTCCCACGCCCTTGGCCACGTGTCCCACGATCGCCAGCCAGCGACCGGCCCCGGTGAGGCTCCCCTCGAGGTCCTTCTCATACGTGCCGCGGATGCCCTTCGCCACGTTCGCGATCCCCACGGCCAGGATTCCGATGCCCACGGCGCCCACCAGGAACCGGCCGAGCGGCATGTCCATGAGCGCCGCCGTGAAGGACTGGGGTGCGTCGCCGTCGTCGGCGCCGGGGAGGACGGCGGCACGGGCGGCCGCGAGCGCTAGCGCAACGTAGGTGATCCCGCGCCCGAGTCCCACGGCCCGGTTGCGCCACATCTCCCGGTCGGTGCTCGAGCGCTCCAACACCGCGAAGAGGAACTGCCACACCGCGATCGCCGCGAGCCCCACGGCCACCGCCACCAGCAGGATCATGCCGCCGGGCGCGCTCGCGAGCTCACGCATGGCGCCGGTCTGCGAGGCGTCCTCTGCAGGCTGGCCGAGCGCCAGCCGACCCGCCAGGTACGCAACCAGCAGGTGCACAATCCCGAACGCAATCAGCCCGCCCCGCACCAACCACCGGTAGGGCCGGGAATCGGTGATCGCCTCCGCGGCCTGCTCGGCGCCGCGCACGGCCTCGTCAGCGCTGGGTACGTCCATACCCCCGAGCCTATGCGCGCGCACCCCGCTCTGCCCGGCGGACCGTTCGCCGACGACGGAACCCACCTTCCGTCGTCGGGTCCGCCCCGCGTAGGGCTACAGGACCGGGATCATTCCGCCGTCTACGCGCAGGGCGACGCCCGTGATGTAGGCGGCCGGGCCGGAGCAGAGGAAGGCCACGCCGGCGCCGAACTCCTCGGGCTCCCCCAGCCGTCCCGCGGGGATGGAGGCCACCGACTCGGCGAGCACGTCCTCGCGGGACTTGCCCGTGCGCTCGGCGTTCTGGGCGTCCAGTTCCTCGATGCGCGGGGTGCGGATGCGGCCGGGGAGGACGGCGTTGACGGTGACGCCGTCGGCGGCCACCTCGGCGGCGAGGGTCTTGAGGTAGGCGGCCACGGCGGAGCGGCCGGCGGAGGAGCCCACCAGGTTCGGCGAGGGCGCCTGCACCGCGGAGGAGCCAATCAGCACGATCCGGCCCCAGCCGCGCTCGCGCATCCCCGGGAGGAAGGCACGGACCAGGTCCACGTGCGGGACCAGGAGGCGCTCGCCCGCCTCGCGGGCGAGCTCGGCTGTGAAGTCCGTTGCGAGGCCCGGCGCGGGGCCGGGGCCGTTGAGGACCAGGATGTCCACCTCGCCGAGGGACTCGCGGATCGCCTCGAGGAGTTCGGCGCGCTCCCCCGGCTCCACGAGGTTGCCGGGCAGGGCGATACTGCCGGGGATCTCGCGCGCCACCTCATCCACGCTCTCCGCCCTGCGGCCGTTGATTCCCACCACCGCGCCGGCCTCCGCGAGCGCCGCCGCCGAGGCCCACCCTAGGCCGGACGTGGACGCCCCCACGAACGCCTTCCGGCCCGCAATCTTCAGGTCCATACCATTCCCTTCGTCCTGCTCGTCGGTCCCCGGCCCCACGTCACGTCCGCGAGGTCCCGCGCTCCCGTGCCACGTGCTGTGCGCTGCGTTCCGCGTGCTGCGTGCTCTGTGCTGCATGCTGCGTGCTGCGGCCCGGGCTCAGCGCCAGTAGGGTCCAGCCTGCTCCAACTTCTCCCGCGTGGCCACTGCGCGCGCCATCGCGGCGGTCACGGCTGCCGGATCGGCGCCCACCGCGCGGAACCCGTGCGCGCGGATCACCTCCACGGCGGCCACGTAGTCCTGCAGTTCGCCCAGGTGGTCCTGCATGGCCTTGAACCCGGCGGTGGCTGCCTCCCTCCGCGCGGACCCGTCCCACAGCCCCGCCGTCAGCTCGGTGAGGTAGCGCATCTTCTTCGCGGCGATCCGCACCCGGTGCCGCTTCGCATCGCTCAACCCCGCGAGCCCGCGCCAGCGCGCACACAGCGACCACCACCACGCATCCAGCCCGTGCCCCACCACGTAGCGCGCGGGCTCGACGGCCGCTGGCCCCTCCCGCCACGCCCCGGCCTCGGCGGCCACCGCGAGCACATCCAGTTCCTGCTCCCAGTCCAGGGAGGCGAGCCGCTCCTCCGCCGCCGCGGCCGCCTCCGCGCGGCGCGCCTCCAGCGACTCCCGCAACTCCGCGCGGTCCGCCGGCACCACCGGCGCCCCCTCCTCGGCGAGCGCGGCGATCAACACGTCCAGATCGCGCACCTCCCCGAACGGTGCCGCGAGCTCCCGCAGCCGCGCGTTCGCCCCGCGCACCACCGGGTCCGCACGCGTGAGCGGGTCCATGAACGAGGCCAGCGCCCGCGTCTTCCGCACGGAGATGCGCAACTGGTGCAGCGCCTCCTCCTCGTGCGCCCGCGCGAACCAGTCCGCGTTCTCCCGCACCAGCTCCACCAGCCCGTGCAGGAGCCCTCCCAGCACCCCACCCGCCGTGGCGTCCTCTCCCCCGACGGCGATCCCCACCTCCCGTCGCCGCCTCGCGCGGGTGGGGGTGTGCGTCACGTTCTCGCTGGCCATACCCCATTGTCCCAAGTACAGGGCAGGGCAGGTCGGGCGGGGGAGGGCAGGTGGGGGCGGGGCAGGGCAGGACACGGCAGAACGGAGCAGGATCGGTCAGAAGCCGCGGGTGGCAAACTCCTCGCGGATCGCTTCGATCCCCGCGCCCGCGGAGACGAGCGTGTGGAGCAGCAGGCGGCACTTCCGTCCGCTCAGGAAGCCGCCCATGATGAAGCCCCGCTCCAGCAGGTCGGCCTCGGAGCCGGGGTACCCATAGGTTCGTTCGAGGGTGGTGCCGGAGCCCGTGCGGGTGGCGATCACCACCGGGATGCCGGACTTCATGACCTCCTCGAGCGCATCGGCGGACGCCTCGGAGAGGTGACCCACGCCGGACCCCTTGACCACGATGGCCCGGGGAGAACTGGCGGCCAGAGGACCAACCCAGGCTCCGTCGTCGGCGAAGGGGGACTCAATGAGCGGGATACGGATCTCGCCCGCGGCGGGGACGGGCAGCGGATCGGGCGTGCGCATGGGCCGCATCATCATGCGCAGGCGGCGCTCGTGCACCTTGCCCACCGGGCCCCAGCCGGGCGACTGGAAGGTCCAGACACCGGTGGAGTTTGTCTTGGAGACGAGGCGGGCGAGGTTCACGGTGTCGTCGAGGACGGTGATGACGCCCAGGTCGCGTGCGTCCGGATCGCCGGCGGTGACCACGGCGGCCAGGAGGTTGGCGGGGCCGTCCGCGCCGGGCAGGTTCGGGGAGCGCATGGCGCCCGTGACCACGATCGGTTCGGAGCGGTCCCAGACGAGGTCCAGGAGGTAGGCGGTCTCCTCGAGGGTGTCGGTGCCGTGGGTGAGGACCACGCCGTCGGCGCCATCCGCAATGGCGTCCCGGGCGAACTCGAGGGCGGCGAGCACATCGTCCACCACGATGGCCGGGGAGGCCACGTTGCGGATGGTGGAGGCGCGGATCTGCGCCACCTGCTCGAGTTCGGGCACGGCGGCCACGAGGTCCTCGGCGGTGAGGCCGGGAGCCACGGGCGCGCCGGGCTTGGCGGGGGTCATCGCGATGGTGCCGCCGAGGGCACCGACCGCCACGATGGGCTTGGTGCTGGATCCGGTCATGGGGTGGTCCTCTCCTGAAGTCTCCTGTTATCTCCTCGGCTGCGGTGCCGGTGGCTGGCGTGATCCGTTCACATCACAGCCTGCCGGGATCACAGTCCGCCGAGCACCACCGCAACGATGGCCACGAACAGGAGGCCGGCGAGTTGCGAGGGCCTCTGGAAGAGGTTCGCCTTCTTCAGGTCAGAGCCGGGGACCACCGGAATCGTGGTGGCGAGCGCGGCGATCGGGCCACCGGTGAGGAAGTACTGCATCACCGCGGTGGGGCCGGCGGCCGCGGCGGCGGCGGCGAGCGGGTTCACGCCACCGTGCGCCATGACGAGGCCGAGGAACGGCAGGATGATCGCGGCAGACGCGGAGTTGGACTGCGTGAGCAGGCCGGCGATCGCGGAGACGATCACGAGGGTCAGGATCGGGACGTTGTTCAGCAGCGGCTCGAACCAGCCGGCCAGGAGCTCGGTGATGCCCACGGAGCGGATGACGCCGGACATGTAGAGGAAGCCCACGGTGGCGATCAGCGGGACGGCCACGCGCTTGACGGACTCGAGCATGGAGCGCTCGGCCTCCATGGCGTTGAGGCGGGCCATCAGCATCACGAGCACGGAGACCACGAATCCCACGATGAACACGGGGTAGCCGAGGGCGAAGCCCACCACGAGGAGCAGGAAGGGCAGGAGCACCCACCAGACCGAGGGGTCCTCCTTGGTGGCCTGGAACTCCTTGAGTGCCTCAGCGGTCTCCTCCTCACTCATGGCGTGCTGGTGCTTGACGTCCTGACGCATGCGGACGAAGGAGACGCCGAAGATCACCAGAGCGGTGGCGAGTCCGATGGCATTGATCCAGCCGAACGTGATGCCGGCGGTAGCAATCACGGCGAGCAGCGTGGGGTGTGTGAAGCCGGCGAAGTTGCCGAGGTGGCCGGCGTGCGCGTGCGTGCCGGCAGACTTGTGGGGGTCCACTCCCAGGTTGGTGGAGGCGGGGCCCGTAACCACAGCGGTGATGGCCGGCTGGGTGAAGCCGGTGAAGGCGCCGATCAGGCCGGCTGCGATGCCTCCGGAGGTGGCCACACCCGGGCCGCCGCCCATCTTGTTGCCCTGGCGGATGATCGCGTTGACCAGCACCCGGAGGTATCCGGCGTGCTCCATCACACCGATGAAGAGCAGCACACCGGCCATGTCCGCGATCACGGGGTTGAGCCCGCCCACCACGAGGGACTTGATGGAGGTGGCCTCCGGATCTGCGGAGATGAGCGGGATCCCGTAGACCAGGGCCGCGATGGTGGAGCCCACCACGGCGGTGGAGTACAGCGGCGTGCGTCCCACCACCATGAGGATGAGGGTCAGCGCCATGATGATCTGGGCGGCGACGTGCATGTCAGGCTCCTTTGCTGATGACTTATAAAATATATGTTGCATGTTCGAGGAGGGTGGGTCGATAGACTTTGGTCCCGGACCCACGGTTTCGTCTCCGGCTCGACCGGTGGGTTGCCCCCACCCAAAGCAGCCGGACCCGGACCACGCCAGACCACCACCCGCCGAGCACGATCGGCCCCGAGGAGGACTCCCCCATGGCCATCGCATTCGGCGCGGAGCAGCGCGTACCCGGCACCCAGGCCGCCTGGGCCCACGAGACGCTCCGCCGTGCAATCGTCACCGGGGAGCTACGAGCCGGAGACCGGCTCCTCCAGGCGGACCTCGCCCAGCAGCTCAATATCTCCGTGACCCCGGTCCGCGAGGCACTGCAACGCCTCGAGCAGGAAGGCCTCGTCCGTTCCGAGCCCCACCGGGGAACCCGGGTGATGGGACTGGACCTGGACCGCGTGGAGCAGATCTATGCCATGCGCAAGGTGGTGGAGCCCCTCCAGATCCGCCGCACCTTCGGGCAAGCCACCGAGGAGGACCTCGCCAAGGCCACCCAGCTCGCGGACGTCATGGAGGTCACCCGGGACGTCATCGAGTTCAACCTGCTCAACGAGCACTTCCACGCGCTCACCATGGTGTACGACGACTCCCCCACCGCACGCACCGTCCGCATGCTCGCCGGCGCGGCAGCGCCCTACGTCTCCTTCTCCCTGCGGTTGCGCCCGGAGCAGATCAGGGAGTCCAACGTGAACCACTACGAGCAGGTGGAGGCGGTGCGCGCCGGAAACCTGGAGGAGTTCATCGAGCTCGAGCTCGACCATTTGGAGTCCACCATCGCGATCCTCCGCGAGCTCGGTAACCAGCTGTAGG
>CAZTOM010000008.1:895-4934 GCA_964615555.1 uncultured Actinomycetaceae bacterium | reverse complement strand
CTCGGCCAGTGGGGCCCCGAGGGCGGCGAGCTCGCACGTGCGCTGCAGCGCGACGTCATGGCGGTCCGCAACGTGGGGAGCTCCGCGATCGAGCTCGCATTCGTGGCGGCGGGCTGGGTGGACGGCTGCTACGGGACCACCGCAGGGCCCTGGGATCTCGCGGCGGGATTCCTGCTCGTGCGCGAGGCGGGCGGGCGCCTGTCCCATGCGCAACTCCTCGGGGGCACTGGTGGCACCGACATCTGGGAGCATCCCGGCTACGCCGCCTCCGGCCCGGGCCGCGCCCTCGAGCAGGTCCACTCCACCATCGCGGGCCTCGAGCAGATCGCCGCCACCAGGCGCGGCTAACGAGCCCGCTGGATCACCGGCTCAGGGCACACCCACGCCACCCCGCAGGCAATGAACCAGCGGGTAGCCGAAGGTGGACTCCCGTCTCCCCGAACGGTGAACCTCGAAGCCAAATCCGATCCGTTGGGCCCTATCAACCCGCAGCATCCTCCAGCGAAGATCGGACCCCATGGAGAGACCCGGGAGACCCCCGGGCGATGAATGGGGACCCCACCAATGAGACGTACGCTCACGATTCTTGCGAGCCTTGTAACTGCCGCCGCGCTGGCGGCGTGTACCAACCAACCACCCACGCTGCCTGGCCAACCTTCCACTCCGGTCCCGGTTGCTGACGCCCCCGGCGGCCAGCCAGACCAACCAAACCAATCCGGCCAATCCGGCCAACCCGGCCAACCCACCGCACCCGGCATCCCAATCGGCCTCGTAGACCCAGCGGACACCACCACGGTTCTCCCCGAGCAACCGGCGCTCCCCCCTCCCACCAGTGGGAAGCCGTTCCTGCAGGAACTGATCGACTGGTGCGCCCGCGGCGAGCTCGCCGCCTGCGACCGGGTCACCGGCTGGGCAGATTCCGCGGAGGTCAAGGACTTCGGGGCCACGTGCGGCTACCGGCTCGCCGGAATCCGCGAGCTGTTGTGCACCGAGCATCCGAGCCACCTGCCCGGGTACGGGGAGGTGGGCAGCGACACCCTCATGGACACATTGGTGGAGCGTTGCCACGGCGGGGAGGTGGGAGCCTGCGACCAGCTCCTGATTGCCGCCAAGATGAACAGCGGCTACGCCCGTGAGGGCGCCACGTGTGGCCGCGGGATCGGCCCACTCCAGGGCGTGGACGACTTCTGCGCCATCGAGGATCCGGCCACCTTCCCCGGCTACTACGGCAGGGACGCGAACCTGGACCGGTTGTTCGACTCCTGCGTGTTCGATGACATGGCCGCCTGCGACGAGCTCTACTACCTCGCCCCCGCCTCCTCCTTGATGCAGGACTTCGGCCGCACCTGTGGCGCCATCTTCAACACGGACCACTACGAGTGGTGCGATCCCGCCTCCGAGGAGCTCTACCAGGGCGCCGGCAGCCAGGACGGCCCGCAGTCCGGTGGCACCTCCGGCCCCACCACCCCCAACCCCACCACCCCTAACCCCATCCCCATCACCGGCGCTACCGCCCCGGGCACCACCGCCCCCACCAGCCCCAAGCCCTATGTCCAGCACCTCATCGACGCATGTGCCGTGGGCCAGATGGCCAGCTGCGGCTACCTCTCCTGGTGGGACGATGGCCCGGACATCGAGCACTTCGCCATCACCTGCGGCGGCTGGGACCCGGACTGGGAGACGGCCACAGCGGGGTGTGCCACGGTACCCAGCCCCATCCCGAACTACGGTGACTCCGGCACGGACGTGCGCCTGGACCACCTGATGATGCGCTGCATGAACGCGGACCTCGAGGCGTGCGACATGCTGAACGTGGAGGCCCCACTCGGATCCGAGTACTCGCAGGTCGCCTTCGCATGCGGTGGGGACACGGAGGCCGAGGCCCTCCGCGGGGAGTCAAACTGGTGCATGGGCGCCGTCCCGCGCGACCTGAAGAACTACTTCGAGTCTGATCCCGAGCTCGACGCCCTCTGGCAGCAGTGCATGGCCTCGGACATGGCCGCCTGCGATGAACTCTTCGTACTCGCCCCACCGTCCTCGAACTACGCGCAGTTCGGTGGCACCTGCGGCGGGCTCTACTTCCCCGGCCACGACCAGTGGTGCTCGAGGAGCGCATGATGCACGGCCCCACCCTCTCGCACCCCGACGGCGCCTCCCGCCTCGCGCTCCCGGCCCGCCTTGCGGCCGTGGTCGTCGTCGTCCTCATGCTCCCCTCCTGTGGGCCGGAGAAGTCCCGCGTTCTCCCGACGACGGCGGAAACCAGCGCCACTGCACCCTCGGCCGCAACGGATGAGACGCCGTCGGACCAACCGCAGGAGCAGGGAACGCTGCCCGAGGTGCCCGCGGCAGTGGAGCCGAGTGCGCCCACGAGCGAACGTCCGTACGTCCAGATGCTCATCAACTGGTGCGCGGAGGGGCAGATGGCGGCGTGCTGGGAGGTGGAGCTGTGGGGTTCGAACCCAGAGATCCAGGCGTGGGCGAAGACCTGCGGCGGGCACGTGCCAGAGGGCACCGGCGATTCGCGCTGCCAGGACCACCCCTCCCCGATCCCGAACTACGGGGCGCGCGGCACGGACGCCTACCTGGATGTGCTAGCGCAGCGGTGTGAGGAGGGCCGGATGACCTCGTGTGACCAACTGTGGGCGGAGTCGCCGGAGGGCAGCGAATACGACGCGCTCACGCAGGACTGCGGAGGCTTCGGGATCGGGGACCGGGAGTGGTGCAACGGGCAGTCGCCGGAGGAGACGTGGACCTACTACGGCACCGAGCCGGAGCGGACCGCCCTGTGGGACGCGTGCGCGGGCGGTGACATGGCGGCGTGCGACGAGTTGAAGTCGAAGGGGCCGTTGCGCTCGGACTACTGGGACTTCGGGCGCAGCTGCGGAGGCTACCTGCCCCTGGACTTCCCGCTGCTCACGTGTGCGGAGGAGCTTGTGGTGGGGTGATGGGCGCCCATGCTCGGGGCGGAGAATTCTTAGCGACTCTCATGCCAGACTCAGGACCCACGTAGAACGCTCCCCTAACCTGAACTGCATGGAAACACGCAGTGACGAGATGGTTACTCTGCAGCTGGAGAGTCCGTTGACCACAGCGGAACGCCCGACACTCCCTGGGTCCAGGACGCAGGGGATCCACTTTCCGCGAGGTGCGTGGTGGCTGGTGGCGGCCTCGGTAGCCATGGTGGTTGTCTCCATGGCATCGCACTACCTGCTCTACCGCCAGGCAAACGTACCTGAGTCCCTTCGGGTCCTGTGGTACCTGTTCGACGTTGGCCGCGAGTACAACATCGCCACGTGGCTGAATTCCGGTCTGTGGGTGACGCTCGGGGTGGTTGCTGGCCTCGGCGCACTTCTCACCACCCGTACATGGTCGTGGAGCCTGTTCGCCCTCGTCGCCGTGCTGGCATCGATCGACGAGTTCGCTGAGGTGCATGAGCGACTGGACACGATCGGGAACGCGATCGCGGGACGGCTCGGCATCGAGCTGTGGTTCACGTGGGTTCTGGCCGCGATCCCCATCGTGATCATGGTGATCGCCATGCTCGCCCCCCTCGCCCTCGCGATGCCGCGCGGACAGGCACTGCTCCTGGTACTCGGCGGAGCACTCTTCCTGACCGGCGCCGTCGGGATCGAGTCCCTGTCCGGTGTGGTTCTCGCTGCGAGCGGCGGGGTCCCCGATGCCACATTCGTTTGGGTCACAGCCATCGAGGAACTCTTCGAGATGGTGGGCATCGCCGTCGCGATCGGGGCGGTGGCTGGGTTATACACGTGGACCCGGCGCGAAGGGCGACTCGACGTCCACTTCCGGGGATGGCACAGGAAGCACCGTGGAGGCGATTATGCGGAGGGCGGGCCGTAGCCGGAAGGTCGGCTCCGCCGTCGGTGAGGATGAGCGCCCAGACGCACGGCGGCCCTGCGCGAGGCGGCAGGAGAGGCGGAGGTGAAACGGGCGGGGGGGGGGCGGGGGGGGGGGGGCCCGCGCGCGCGGGGGGGGGGGGGGGTGGTGGGTTGTGGTGGGGGGGGGGGGGGGGTTGGTTTTT
>CAZTOM010000008.1:0-885 GCA_964615555.1 uncultured Actinomycetaceae bacterium | reverse complement strand
CGGCGCGGGGGGGGCCGGGGCGGGGGCGTGCCCGGGGCGGGCGGCCGGGGGGGGCCCCCCCCCCCCCCGCCGCGGGTAGCCGTGGGTCAGTACTTGTAGGACTGGCCGCCGTCGATGGAGATGACGGTGCCGTTGATGAAGGAGGCCTCGTCGGAGAGGAGGAAGGCTACGAGTGCGGCCACCTCCTCGGGCTTACCGAACCGCTTCATGGGGTTGGTGGACACGAACTGCCTTCCCACCTCCTCCCAGTTCTCCGGGCCCATCTGCTTGAGGGAGCCCTCCACCATGGCGGTCATGATGGCGCCCGGGGCGATCGCGTTGACAGAGATGCCGTACTGGCCGTATTCAACGGCGGAGTTGCGGGTCAGGCCGATCACGCCGTGCTTCGAGGCCGAGTAGTCGTGGGGAGCCCCGCGAATAGCGACGGAAATCGGCAACAGCCCAGGGGAGGTTTGCCCGGAGGAGTGGCTCCCTGGGGAGGGGGTTTCGAGGAGGCAGGGGTTTCCTTGATTCTCGGTTCCTACCTGCGAGGACGCAGTACGTGAAGCTGAGAATCGTATCGGTTGTTGGTGTGGCAGCGCTGGCCCTGGTGGGCTGCGGTGGGAGCGAGACAAAGATCCGCGTCCCCGGCGAGGGTGGGGACGCCCCGCAGGGGCAGGTCCCGCCGTCCGGCCTGACGCCGGACCCGGTGGGCCCACAGCCCGGGGACCGCGTGGTGGAGGACCAGCCGGTGGGTGGGATTGACGGGCCGGCAGTGCCCGGAATGCCGGGCGACCTGCCGTCCGCACCCGCGTTACCAACTCCGGACCCGGTGGGGCCGCAGCCAGGGGATCGCGTGGTGGAGGACCAGCCGGTTGACGGCTCCGGTGGCTCTGACGGCTCCGG
>CAZTOM010000007.1:19471-24723 GCA_964615555.1 uncultured Actinomycetaceae bacterium | reverse complement strand
CTCCTCGGATGGGGCGTGGCGCTCACGCGGCGCAGTGGCTGGTGGACTCCCGCCAACCTGCCGCTGCTCGTGGTGGCCGCGCTCGTGTATGACAACCTCATCCTTGGCATCGGCCACCTGATCGGCGAGGGCGCGCTCCTGGAGGGGCTCAACTACGCCCGCTACATCGTGCACGCGCTGGTCACGCCCGTGCTGGTGGCGTGGGCCCTGCATGCGCTGCGGCGCGCGGGGTTCGAGTGGGCGCAGGCCCGCTGGTACCAGGTGGCCTCGATCGGCGCCGCCCTCGCCCTGACGGTGCTGGAGTTCTTCCTGGAGGTCCGCGGACTCGAACTGGCCCCGCAGGAGGAGTACGGAGTCCTGTCCTACGCCTCGACCGAGCCCGCGGACGGCCCCCCGATCATGGTGCTGATCGTGGCGCTCGTGCTGGTGGTGGTGGGTGCGATGGTGTGGAAGCGGCAGAAGTGGCCGTGGCTGTTCGTGGGCGCCGTGATCATGACGATCGGGAGCGCTGTGGAGCTCCCCCTCGAGAGTGGTGCCATCACGAACGCGTTCGAGCTGGTGCTCCTCATCTCGATCATCGCCACGAAGGGGTTCCAGGACCGGAACGACGAGTCCGTGGAGGGCCGGCGCCTCGCTCAGCTCCGGTAGAACCGGCCCAGGATGTCCTCCGCCACCTCCGGGAACGTGCCTTCCTCGATGGCGGCGCGCAGGCGGTCCACGAGGCCCACGGTGAAGTGCTCGTTGTGGATTGTCACAAGGACGCCGCCGAGCGGTTCGTGGGCCCGGAAGAGGTGGTGGAGGTAGGCCCGGGTGTACCCGGTGCAGGTGTAGCAGTCGCAGTCGTGGTCGAGGGGCGTGAAGTCCCGCCGGAACGCGGAGCGGGTCACGTTGTAGCGGCCGCTGCGCGCGTAGACGGCGCCGCGGCGGCCCACGCGCGCGGGCTGGACGCAGTCGAACGTGTCGGCGCCGGCTGCCACGCAGGCCACCAGGTCGTCTGGTTCGGAGATGCCGAGCATGTGGCGGGGGCGGTCCTCCGGGAGCTCCTCGCACACCCAGCGGACGATCTCCCCCAGCCGGGCCTTCTCCAGGGCGCCGCCGATCCCGTAGCCGTCGAATCCGCCGCGCTCGGAGTCCAGTTCCACCAGCCCGCGGGCGGCCTCCCGCCGCAGGTCCTCGTACTGGGCGCCCTGGACCACGCCGTAGAGCGCCTGGTAGGGCTTGCCCACCCGCTCCGCGGTGAGCCGGTCGTGCTCGTCGAGGCACCGGCGGGCCCAGCGGTGGGTGCGCTCCACGGAGGCCACCTGGTAGTCGCGGGTGTTGAGGAGGGTGGTGCACTCGTCGAAGGCGAAGATGATGTCCGCCCCGAGCTGGTGCTGGATCCGCATCGAGACCTCGGGGGTGAAGCGGTGCTCGGAGCCGTCGCGGAAGGAGCGAAAGGTCACGCCGTCCTCGTCCACCTCGGCGAGCCGCTCGTGCCCGGCCGCGATGACGTCGTCGTCCTCCAGTCCGGTGGTGTCCATGGCGAGGACCTTGCCGAACCCGGCCCCAAGCGAGAGCACCTGGTAGCCCCCGGAGTCGGTGACGGTGGGGCCGGGCCAGTTCATGAAGCGGGCGATACCGCCGGCCTCGTCCACAATCTCCGGGCCGGGCTGCAGGTAGAGGTGGTAGGCGTTGCCGAGCACGGCCTGCGCGCCCGTGGCTGCGAGGGTCTCCGGGAGGACGCCCTTGACCGTGGCCTTCGTGCCCACCGGGATGAAGGCGGGGGTCCGGATCTCACCGTGGGGGGTGTGGATGGTGCCGGTGCGGCCGCCACGGGGGCCCTTGGTGCCGGTGCTCGCGGCGGGACTGTCCGCGCTCGGAGGGCGGGACGCAGTGCCCAGCCGGGTGCCGACGTCGAACGAGAATCCCACCGCCCCATCCAACCATCCCGGAGGTTTCGGCCGCGGGAAATGGCCACAATAGTCACCCGAATGGCGGACCCGGTGTCCACAACGTGCCCGCGAGCACTTAGGATCACCCGCAGTGTGCCCGAAGCACGCGAAAGGACGTCACCGTGAGCACTCGCATTCTTCGAACCGCCGCCGTTGCGGCGCTCGCCGCACTCTCCCTGGCCGCCTGCGGCGGGAACGGCTCCACCACGCAGACCACCGGGGAACCCACGTCGCCGGCCGCCGCGGAGACCACGCCCACGCAGGGCACGGAGCCGGCGGGCGAGACCTCCGAGCCGGCAGACGGGGAGGCATCCGGGCCGGCGGACGGATCCTCCTACCGGATCGGTATCACCCAGATCGTGGCGCACCCCTCGCTGGATGCGATGCGGGAGGGCTTCAAGGAGGCGATCGCCGAGGCCGGGATCGAGGCCACCTACGACGAGCAGAACGCCCAGGGCGACGTCTCCACGGCGGCGTCGATCGCGGGCACCTTCGCGTCCGGGGAGTACGACCTGATCTACGCGATCGCCACCCCCACCGCGCAGGCGGTGGCGCAGGCGATCACGGACCTGCCGATCGTCTTCGGGTCCGTGACCGAGCCGGAGGGCGCTGGCCTGGTGGACTCGTGGGAGTCACCGGGTGGGAACATTACGGGCACCTCGGACAAGAGCCCGGTGAAGGACCAGCTCGAGCTCCTGCTGCAGCTCGCCCCCGATGCCACCACCGTGGGCGTGGTCTACTCCTCCAACGAGGAGAACTCCCTCATCCAGCTCGGCTGGGCTGAGGAGGAGGCCGCGGCACTGGGGCTCACCATCGAGACCGCGACGATCTCGAACTCCTCCGAGCTCCTCCAGGCCGCCGAATCGCTGGACGTGGACGCCTTCTACGTGTTCACGGACAACACGGTGGTCTCCGCGATCGAGACCCTGATCGGCGTTGCCGAGGAGCGGCAGGTTCCCGTGATCACCTCGGATGCGGACTCCGTGGCCCGCGGCGCGGTGGCCTCCTTCGCGTTCGACTACTACGACATGGGCGTCCAGTCGGGCGAGATGGCCGTGCGCATCCTCCAGGGCGCGGACCCCGGCTCGATCCCGGTGGAGACCAGCCAGAACCTCATCCTCACCCTCAACCCGGGTGCGGCCGAGCGTATGGGCGTGGACGTGCCCCAGGAGGTCCTGGACCGCGCGGACGAGACGATCGACTAACCAGTCGGGCCCGTCAGGCCGGTCGGTTCTGTCAGACCGGCAGGTCCCGGCGCATCGTTGCCCACGTGACTCGGGGGCGGAAGCCGAGGCGCTCGTAGAGCCGCGTGGCCCCGGTGGGGTTGGCGGCATCCACGTCCAGTTCCACGGTGTGCCAGCGCCCGTCTGCGATGGCGAGGCGCAGCGTGTCCGCGAGCGCCGCCGCGGCAAGCCCCCGGCCGCGCGCCTCCGGGACGGTGGCCACGAGGTTGATGTAGAGCTCGCCCGGAACCCACTCTGCGGCGATCACGTAGCACAGGATGGTGCCGGCGGCGTCGGTGGCGAGGGTGGAGACCTCGAAGCGGTTGGACCGGGCGCGCCAACGCTCGGCCCACGCCTCGGCGGTGGGGGCGACCGAGCCCCAGTGGTCCGCGAACGCGCGGTGGTGGGCCTCCAGGAGGGGCCCCTCATGGTGCGCCGCGGGACGGATGAAGCGGTAGCCGGGCGGGACTGGGACATCCAGCGCCTCACCCGGCAGCGGCCGGGTCAGGAGCTGGAAGTAGCGGACGATCTGGTAGCCCCGGGCCGCGAAGAAGCCGCGCCGGTCGGAGCCCTCCAGCCCGCCGTGGACCCGGATGTGGGCCGGGGTCCCCGGGTGGAGCTGCGCCGCGTGGGCGGCAATCCGCTCCTCCTGGCGGCGGAAGAGCTCGCCGCCGATCCCCCGGCGCCGCCAGTGGGGGTGCACACCGCCGTCCGCGGAGCAGCGGACCGAGCCCTCGGCGTCCAGGTTGGCACTCACCCGGTTCTGCCCGTAGGCAATCAGGTCCTCCCCGTCCCACACGGCCCACGAGTCCGTCTCCGGGGTGAAGCCGTGCTCCTCGAGTTCCTCGGCGAGGTCCGCCTCCTGATAGGACTCCCCCGTTCCATCAGCCTCCTCGATGAGGTTGGTGAGGGCGGTCCACGCGGGGACGTCGGCGCGGCTCAGGCGCGCCCAGCGCAGGTGGCCGGGCGGGGCTTGGTTGCTCACGGCGCGATCCTTCCCGGACGCGGCCCGGGCCGTCAACGTGTTTTCGATCCGCGCCTTCTCACGCCGATCTCATGTTCATGCGGGATGATGAGGAGCAGCACCAACACGAGGGGACATCCGGGTGAAGAATCGCACCACACGTACCACGATTGCCGCGGCAGCCATCGCCGGTGCGATGGCGCTCGCCGCCTGCGCGGGGCCGGACCACGAACCCACGCCGATCGTCCCCGACCACCAGGTGGTGGTCCCGGGCCCGACTAGCGATCCCGAGGACCCAGCCTCGCCGTCGGGAGAGGACACGGGCGAGACGGCGCCCGGAGACGGGCAGACGGCGGCCGGCAACGGGAGCCCCGAGGCCACCCCAGCCGCCCCACAGACCACGCCCGCCTCCGAGTCCACCCCCACCACGGCCGGCGAGGCCACCGCGCACGAGCGCGAGCTGCTGGATGCGATCCAACTCGCGGAGGCCGCGGTGCCCGGGACGCGCGCGATCGAGCTCGAGCGCGAGGACGACGGCCGGCTCTTCGAGATCGAGATGACCGACGGGATGCTCCTCACCCAGGTTGAGGTGCGCGGCGGCGAGGCGTTCGTGATGGACTCCGAGCACCTGGACGGCCAGGACATGCGCAGGTTCGAGGCCTCCGTGATCACGATGCGCGAGGCCATCCGGAAGGCACTGAACGGCTGGCCCGGCATCGTGGAGAAGATCGAGCTCGACGATGACGACGACGACATGGTGGTCCACTGGGAGCTGAAGATCCACCAGGGCGACGACGACGTGGAGATCTACGTGGACGCCACCACCGGCGAGGCGAAGCTCGACGACTGACGGGTGGCCGCATCGCTCAACGGGCGTCGACGTTGCGGAGCCTCCCTCCCCGTGCGAGCGTGGATGCGGAAATTCGTGATGGAAGGACGAACCATGAACCGACTGACGCGCCAGGCCACCGCTGCCGCCGCACTCGCCCTCGCCCTGGGACTTGCCGCCTGCAACGGCGGTTCCGACGACGACGCCGATGCCCCGGCGGGCACGGCCACCACGGCGAACACGGAAGGCGGGACCCGCGGACCGGTGGACCGCACCGAAACGGACACGCCCGACCCGGGCGCGGG
>CAZTOM010000007.1:11330-19371 GCA_964615555.1 uncultured Actinomycetaceae bacterium | reverse complement strand
CGGGTGACGGCACCACCCCGGACGTGGCCGCCGAGCCGGCCTCCGAGCACGAGGAGGCCCTCCACCTCGCCATCGACGCGGCCGAGGAGGCCGTCCCCGGGACCCGCGCCGTCGACCTCGATGTGGACGATGCGGACCACACCCAGGTGTTCATCGAGGTCACCGACGGCCAGACCACCACCAAGGTGACGGTCCGCGGCGGGGTCGCCACCCCGGGCGAGACCGACTCCACGGACGCCGACGATCGCGCCGAGTACGAGGCCGCCACGGTCACGATGCAGGAGGCCATCACGCACGCACTCGCCGAGTGGCCCGGCATGATCGACGAGATCGAGCTGGAGACCGACGATGACACCGGGACCCTGCGCTGGGACTTCGAGATCGAGGTGGACGGCCGGGACATGGACGTGTGGGTGGACGCGACCACCGGCGAGACGGGACTCGACGACTAAGGGCGAGCGCCGCCGTCGGGAACGAGCTGGCGGCGGCCGCACACGGACGAGGGGGCGCGGCGCCTCCCACGTAGTGGGACAGCAGTCCACACTGTGATACCGCGGCGGTAGCCTTGGCGCACCCGCGCCGTGGAACGCCCTCTGTGGCCGGGGATGGAACGACCCGGCCGGGCCCGCGAGGCTGGCTCCGGCGGTTAGGAGCACCAGTGAAGAGCATGCGTCGCGCGGCGGTTGTGGCCGCCACGGCACTCACGTCCCTCGTCCTCGCCGCGTGCGGCGGCACGGGCACCGCCACCAGCGGCAGCACCACCGGCGAGGCCCCCGGCACGTCCGGAACCACCGACGCCCCCACCACCGAGCCCGCGGGAGAGGCCCCGGCGGGCGGCGAGCAGGTGAAGATCGGGATCACGCAGATCGTGGACCACCCCTCGCTCAACGCCGCACGCGACGGCTTCAAGGACGCCCTCGCGGACGCAGGCTACGACGTCACCTACGACGAGCAGAACGCGCAGGGCGACCAGTCGATTGCGGCGTCGATCGCGGGCAACTTCGCGGCGGACTCGGACATGGACCTGGTCCTGGCCGTGGCCACGCCCACCGCGCAGGCCGCGGCGCAGGCCATCACGGACATCCCGGTGCTGTTCACCGCAGTGACCGACCCGGTCTCGGCCTCCCTGGTGGACTCGAACGAAGCACCGGGAGCGAACGTGACGGGCACCTCGGACAAGAACCCGGTGAAGGAGCAGCTCGAGCTGCTGCTGCAACTGGACCCGGACGTGCAGACCGTGGGCATCGTGTACTCCTCCGCGGAGGAGAACTCCTTCGTGCAGGTGGAGTGGGCCGAGGAGGCCGCCGCCGAGCTCGGTCTGACGATCGAGACCGCCACGATCGGCAACTCCTCGGAGCTGCTGCAGGCCACGGAGTCCCTGGATGTGGACGCGTACTACGTGCCCACGGACAACACGGTGGTGGGCGCGCTCGAGACGCTGCTCGGTGTGGCGGAGGCCCGCCAGGTGCCCGTGATCGTGGGCGAGGGTGACTCCGTTGCCCGCGGCGGCGTGGCCACCTACGGCATGTCCTACTACGCGCTTGGCTACCAGACCGGCGAGATGGCCGTGAAGGTGCTCACCGCTGAGGCCGATCCCGCCACCACGCCGGTGGAGACGCAGTCCGAGCTGGAGCTCTACCTCAACCTGGGTGCCGCCGAGCGGATGGGCGTGACCATCCCGCAGGAGCTGGTGGACCAGGCGAAGCCGGAGAACATCACGGAGTAGTGTTGTGGGGGCCTCGGCATAGTGACTCCGAAGCCCCACTCACCCAAGCCACGATCCCCCAGAGAAGCCGCACCCCAGCATGATCACCGCCGTCGAACTCGGAATCCTCTACGCCATCATGGCGCTCGGGGTCTACCTCACCTTCCGTGTGCTCGAGTTCGCGGACCTCACGGTGGACGGCTCGTTCACCACGGGCGCGGCGGTGGCGGCGATCGGGATCGTGAACGGACACCCGCCGTGGCTGGTGACCATCCTCGCGGTGTTCGCGGGTATGGCGGCGGGCGCGATCACGGGCCTGCTGCACACCAAGGGCAACATCGACGGCCTGCTTGCCGGCATCCTCACGCAGCTCTCCCTGTACTCCATCAACCTGCGGATCATGGGCCGCGCGAACGTGCCCCTCCTGCGCGAGGACACCCTCTTCTCCGGGGCGCGCACGGAGGAGAACCTGTTCGGGGTGAGGATCATCGGCACGTGGTGGGGGCCCGCCCTGCTGCTGCCGCTCACGCTCGGCGTGCTCGTGTTCGTGATCTGGTTCCTCAAGACCAACATGGGTCTGGCCATGCGCGCCACGGGTGACAACCCGGGCATGATCTCCGCATTCGGTGTCTCCACGGACAACCAGAAGATCCTCGGGCTCGCCATGTCCAACGGCATGGTGGGCCTCTCCGGCGCGCTCGTGGCGCAGTACCAGGGCTTCGCGGACGTGGGCATGGGGATCGGCATGATCGTGGCGGGGCTCGCCTCGGTCATCATCGGGCAGGCGATCTTCGGGCGCCTCACCATCGGGCGGGCCGCCACGGCCGCCGTGATCGGGGCCGTCCTCTACCGGATCGTCATCTTCCTGGCGCTGCGCGCCGGGCTCGATCCCAATGACATGAAGCTCATCTCCGCCGCCCTCGTGGTGGCCGCGCTCGTGATCCCGCAGTGGAACGTGGTGGCCCGCGCCTCGCGCAGTTGGAAGGCCTGGCGCGGGGACGATCCGCGTATCGCCGCCACCCACGTCCAGGTGTTCCGCGAGGACGATCCGATCTCCGCCGTCCCGGTGGACAACGAGTCCCGCCCCACCTCGCCGGTGAACTCCGCCTCCGTGGCCGAGGTGGATGACATCACCGATCCACTCGCCGGCACCGGCGCCCAGGACGATCGGGAGGGCCGGTAATGCTCGAGGTCTCCCAGGTCTCCAAGACCTTCTTCCCCGGCACCGTGAACGAGCGCCGCGCCCTGGAGGGCGTGGACCTCACCCTCTCCCCCGGCGAGTTCGTCACCGTGATCGGCTCCAACGGCGCCGGCAAGTCCACCCTGCTGAACGTGGTCTCCGGCACCATCCGCCCGGACGCGGGCTCGGTCACCATCGAGGGCCACGACGTGACCAGGCTCGCCGAGCACCGCCGCGCGGGCCTCGTGGGCCGCGTCTTCCAGAACCCCTCGGCCGGCACCGCCCCGCACATGACCATCGAGGAGAACCTCGCGATCGCGCTCGAGCGCGGCCGGCCCCGCACCCTCGGCCGCGGCGTCACGCGCGCCAAGCGGGACTTCTTCGTGGAGTCCCTCGCGGAGCTGGAGCAGGGCCTCGAGTACCGCCTCTCCGACTGGGTGGGCCTCCTCTCCGGCGGCCAGCGCCAGTCCCTCTCCCTGCTCATGGCCACGTTCACGCAGCCGGCCATCCTCCTCCTGGACGAGCACACCGCCGCCCTGGACCCGCAGCGCGCCGCGCTCGTCACCCGCCTCACCACGGAGATCGTGGAGCGCCACCAACTCACCACCCTCATGGTCACCCACAACATGGAGCAGGCCCTGCGCCTCGGCACCCGGCTCATCATGATGCACGCCGGCCGGATCGTCCTGGACGTGGCCGGCGAGGAGAAGTCCCGCATGCGCGTCCCCGATCTGCTGAAGGCCTTCGAGTCCATCAAGGGCGCCGAGCTCTCCGACCGCACGATGCTCGGCTGACCTCCCGCCTGGTTCCCCGACGACGCAACCCGCCCTCCGTCGTCGTCCCACCCTGGGCAGGGTGAGGGCGCCCGTCACCGCGGTGAGGGAGCGCACCGTGCCCCCGGCGGGAGGTGGGGGATCCACCTTCGCAGCCCCCGCCGTCGACGGAAGGGGGACGAGCGGGCGGAGGTGCACCGCTAGGCTGTGCCCCGGCGGACGCGACCTGCGGGGAGGACCATGAACAACTTCGTGGACGGGCTCGGACAGGCCACGGGGCTCACCATCGCGGTGGGCCTGTGGCTCCTGATGATCTGGCTGATTGCTACCACGGTGCGCCGCGTGCTGGGCGTGCGGGTGGGGTGGCCGCGCACGATCGTGGTGGCGTTCGTGAACACGTGGGCGCTGACCGCGATGGCGGACTGGGTGATCGAGGTCTCCGGGGTGATGGGGACCAACCTGGAGGACCCGCAGAACTCGGTGGCGTTCTTCCTGTTCTACGCGATGCTCTTCCTGTGGGTGTTCGCACTCGGGGCGCTGGTGCTGGTGGCGCTCGAGGTGATCATGCCCACCGGCAACATGCCCACACCCCGCCAACTGTTCTTCGGGTGGGGCAAGCGGTGGCGGCGGTTCAAGCGCTACCTGCAGATCCTGTTCATCTTCGCCAAGAACGGGCTGACCTCGCAGCTACGGGGCTTCCGTGCCCCGGACGAGGGGCTGGACGGCGGGCACGAGGTGGCCCGCTCGCTACGGATCGCGCTCGACCAGTGCGGCATCACGTTCATCAAGGCCGGCCAGACCCTCTCCACCCGCGCGGACCTGATCCCGAAGGCGTTCGTGGACGAACTCTCCAAGCTGCAGACCACCGCCGAGCCGGTGCCGTGGGAGACGTGGCGGGCGGAGCTGGAGAACTGCATCGGGGCGCCCGTGGAGTCCCTGTTCGAGCACATCGAGGAGACCCCGCTGGCCGCCGCCTCCGGCGCTCAGGTGCACGTGGCACGCCTCAAGGACGGCCGGGAGGTGGTGGTGAAGGTGCAACGCCCCGATGCCTCGCGGGTGGCGGAGCTGGACCTGGACATCATCCTGCGCATGAGCCGCATGCTGGAGCGCACCAACCCGTGGGCGCAGCGGATGGGGCTCGCCGGGCTGGCGGAGGGCTTCGCGGACTCCATCCGGGAGGAGCTGGACTACCGCGGGGAGATCGACAACATGGCCGCCATGCGGGCCTCCCTGGACCGCCGCGGCGTGCGCATCCCGAAGGTGGAGCGTGAGCTGTGCTCCGCGAAGAACATCGTGATGGAGAAGTTCGACGGGCGGCCCGTCTCCCGGGCCGGGTTCATCCAGAACCTCAGCCGGGAGCAGCGCAAGGACTCCGCGCAGCGGCTCATGGCCGCCGTGCTGGACCAGATCGTCAACGAGGGCCTCTTCCACGCCGATCTCCACCCGGGCAACGTGTTCATCTGGCCGGACGGGACCGTGGGGCTGCTGGACTTCGGGTCTGTGGGACGGCTGGATGCCGTCTCCCGTCGGGCCCTCGCCCGCCTGCTGTGGGCCATCGACGCCGATGATCCCGTTCTCGCGACCGACTCCCTGCTGGGGATCGTGGACGCCCCCGCAGACCTGGACGAGCGCACCCTCACCCGCGAGGTGGGCGGCCTGCTCACCAAGTTCCGCGGCGGGTTCGGGCTCGGGACCGGGTCCATGGAGGTGTTCACGGACCTGTTCGAGCTGATGATGGACCACGGGCTCGGGGTCCCTGCCCAGCTCGGGGCCGCGCTCCGCTCGCTCGGGGCCCTGGAGGGCACGCTCCTGAAGATCGACCCGGACCTGGACCTGGTGGAGGCCGCCCGGGAGACCGGCCGCGAGGCGTTCGGGAAGATCACCCCGGAGCGGGTGAAGAGCGAGCTCCTCTCCCAGTTCATGCACGTGATGCCATTGCTGGAGCACCTGCCCTCCCGGATCAACCGCATCACCGAGGACCTGGAGAACGGCAACTTTCGCGCCAACATCCGGGTGCTCGAACACCCGGAGGACCGCCGCTTCCTGGACGGCCTCACCCAGCAGCTCGTCACTGCCGTGCTGGCCGTGGGCGCGGTGCTGGGCGGGATCATGCTCGCCACCACGGAGGGCGGGCCGGCGCTGCTGCCGGACGTTTCGCTGTACACGCTGTTCGGCGGATTCCTCGCGTTCGCAGGATTTGTGCTGGCGCTGCGGTCTGTGGCCCACGTGTTCTCCCGGTCCCGGAGGAAATCCGGGTTCTGAGCCGGGAGGACCGGTACGGGCCCCGGCGCGGGGGTACGGGCTGTGGGAGGGGGTTGTGGGCCGGAGTGGTTAGGCTGGTTCCCGTTCGCTGCCCGGCCACGGAACGAGGAGACGCGTGCGGGAACTGACCGCGGAGGAGATCAGCAGCTGCTTCGTCAACTGCTCGGCGAAGGACCTCGAGAAGCTGGAGCTTCCCCAGGACCTCGCCGACCGCCCCTGGCCCACCCTCGACTTCCTGGGCTGGATCGACCCCTCCACACCGCTGCGCGGCTACCTGGTGGTGGACCTTCCCGAGGGCCTGACCGGCGTCCGCCTCCGCTTCCCCGGCAACCCGCCCTCCACCAGGCGGCCCTCCATGTGCTCCTTCTGCCACACCGTGCACGCCGTGGGCGGGGTGGCGCTCGTCTCCGCGCCGCGCCGTGCCGGGGAGTCCGCCGGCTCGTTCGGCACCTACGCGTGCGCTGACCTGGCCTGCTCGCTCCACGTCCGGGACCTCACCGGCCCGTTCCACGGCGTCCCCGCCCGGGAGACCATCGGGTATGACCACTCCGTGGAGCGCCTGCGCACCAACGTGGCCGCGTTCGTCCGCCGTGTGATGCGCGGGTAGGGGGATCCGCGGCAGGGCGCCGTCAGCGTACCTGGCGGAGGGTCTCCTTGGCGGCGCGGCCCCGCGCCCGGCCGTTGGCGGTGGCCAGCAGGATGCCCACGAGCAGGAGGGCGGCGGCCACCGCCCAGCGGATGATGACCATCGTGAGGTCCGCGGTGGTGTCCTCGAGGGTGTCCCAACGGCGGGCGAGCCGCACCGTCATCACGAGTGCCACAACACCCACCACGGTGCCCGCGATCCAGAGGATGTTCCCCACCCACACCCGCCAGACGGGAAGGTCCAGGCCCACATCCGCTGCGGACGCCACACCGTGCTGGCGTGCGCCTTCCTGCGCGGGGTCTGGGGATGGGGACGTCTCGGCCACCACCCAAGGGTAGCGCCCGCGGCGCGGCGGGAGATCCGCCCCAGGTGGGGCGGCGGGGCGTGTCCGGGGCGGTGGGGCGGTGGGGCGTGTTCGGGGTGGGGGCGGGGCTGGTCGTACGATGGAGTGGTGATCTTCAAGTCGGTGGGTGACTCGCGCCCGTACCCGGACCACGGCCTGACCGTGTCCGAGTGGACGAAGATGCCCCCGCGCACGGTCCGGCTGGACCAGCTCACCACCACGCGCGCGATGCTGGACCTCAACACCCTCCTCTCCGAGGACTCCACCTTCTACGGCGACCTGTTCCCGCACGTGGTGGCGTGGCGTGGCGAGCTCTACCTCGAGAATGGCATGCACCGGGCGCTGCGCTCGGCATTGCACGGCCGCAGTGTGATCCACGCCCGCATTCTCGAACTCGCGGATGACGGAACGCCGCTCGGCCCTCCGGTACGGTGATCCGGTGAGCATCGCAGCACGGGAACACGCCCGCGGGAAGGCTGAGCGCCGCCGGCGCCTGCAGGTCCGCCAGACGCTCATCTTCGGAACCCTGATCCTGATGCTCGGCCTGATCTTCCTGATCGCCTTCCTGCAGTGGCAGGGCTCGATGGAGTCCCCGTTCGCGCGCGAGTTCACCACAGAGGACGTTCCCCACATCTCGGACACCCTCGCCTGCCCGTCGGAGGGCATGGTCACCGTGGCCGCCGAGGAGATCACCGCCACCGTCCTGAACTCCACGGCACGGGGCGGACTCGCCACCGCTGCCGCGGACCAGCTCACGCTCGTGGGCGTGCACATCGTGGCCGTGGGCAACTGGGACGAGTCCGTCCTCCAGGGGCCCGGCGTCATCGAGGTGGGCCCTGGCCAGATCGCCGAGGGCTACTCCCTGCAGTACCTCCTGCCCGGCATGCCCGTGATGCAGGTGGACACCGTGGAGGAGGGTGCCACCGTGGTGCTCGGAGTCCAGTTCCAGGCGGTGGCCGATGCGAGCACCCTGCAACCGGACCAGCCCATCGCGATCCCCGAGGAGTGCCTCGCTGGTGGAACCGGCCAGATCGGCGCTGGCGGCGACCTCACGGGCGAGGGCACCGTGGAGCAGCCCGCTCCGGGGAACTGAGCGAAGGACCCGGATCCGTGAGCGCCCCCTATCCCACCA
>CAZTOM010000007.1:8024-11230 GCA_964615555.1 uncultured Actinomycetaceae bacterium | reverse complement strand
CCGTACGCCTCCGCCCCCATGGCGGGCGGTACAGCCACCAATCCGTACGCGGACTACCAGCCCATCCACACCGAGGCACCAGGAACGGTGGGTGGCGCCTACCGGGCGGGCCTGGACCACGCCGCACGCTCGGGTGTGGCCGTCCAGGGCACGCGCCGGCAGGACGGCGCGTTCATGTTCCCGGGCACCGAGAAGATCGACCGCCAGCGGGTGTTCGCAGGCCCCGGGTACCTCTCCCCGCGGCCGCCACGCAGCGCCGTTGCCACGCCCGCGGTGTGGATCTCCGCGATCGGGCTGGTGATCTTCCCGCTCCTCGCGGTGGGTATCCTCCTGGGGGTGATCGGGCTGCGGGAGACGCGCGACGGACAGGTCTCCGGCCGCGCCGCCTCCCGGGCCGCCGTGACACTGGGGTCCATGGGGGCCGTGATTTGGCTCATGTTCTGGATCGTGACCCAGATGACCGCTGCGTAGTTGGCTAGGGTTTCCCGCATGAAGCCGTTCCTGCTGATCTCCACGCGCCCAGAGGACCACCTCGCGGAGGAGGAGCGGGACGCGTTCCTCCGCTTCGGCGGGCTGGACGAGTCCGAACTGCTGCAGGTGCGCCTGGAGAAGCGCTCGCTGCCGGACTTCGATCCGGACACGTGGTCCGGGATCATGCTGGGCGGCTCCCCCTTTGACACCTCCACCCCGCGCGCGGACAAGTCCGAACTCCAGCTCCGCGTGGAGGGCGAGCTGGCGGGCCTGCTGGACCAGATCGTCCCCCTGGACTACCCCTTCCTCGGCGCCTGCTACGGCGTGGGCACGCTCGCGGCCCACCAGGGCGGCCGTATCGACACCCAGTACTCCGAGGACGCCGGCAACACCACCATCACCCTCGCAGACGAGGGCGTGGCCGATCCGCTCCTGGCCGGGGTGCCGCGCGAGTTCACCGCGTTCGTGGGCCACCACGAGGCCTGCTCCGCGCTGCCCGCCAACGCCACCCTGCTCGCCAGCTCCGAACTCTGCCCCGTGCAGATGTTCCGCGTGGGCCAGAACATGTACGGCACCCAGTTCCACCCGGAGCTGGACACCTCCGGCTTCCTCAACCGCGTGGACCAGTACCGGGATGCGGGCTACTTCGCCGACTACCACGCCGTGGTGGCCGCCAACTCCTCCGTGGACACGGAGGCGGCCAACCGGATCGTGGCCAACTTCGTGGCCCGCTACGCCACCTAGCCGAAGAAGTCCCGCGCCGCCTGCGGCAGCAGCCACCACCCCACGAACGCCACCAGGTCGATGAGGAAGTGCGCCAGCACCAGCGGCATGGTCCTGCCCCACCGCCGGTAGGCCTCGTTGAACACGAGCCCCATCACCAGGTTCCCGAAGAACGGCCCGATCCCCTGGTACAGGTGGTACGAACCGCGGATCGTGGCCGAGGTCAGGGACGCCGCCCACCAATTCCATCCCGCCTGGCGCCAGCGCTCGAGCGCGTAGCCCACCACCAGCACCTCCTCCAGGATGGCGTTCTTCGCCGCCGCCAGCAGCAGCACGGGCACCGCCCACCACTCCGATTGCAGCGCCGCCGGCGTGATCGCCACGGTGATGCCATGCTCCCGCCCGAGCAGGTAGAACGCGAGACCCGGGATCCCGATCGCCGCCCCGATCGCGAACGCCCCACCCAGATCCCGCAGCGGCATCCGCAGGTCGAATCCGATCCGCCGGAACGGGTTCGTCCGGTCGCCCGCCAGCAGGAACAGCGCGAGCGCCACCGGTACCAGCGTGAACACGATCGAGTTGAGTTGGAACGCGAGGTCGATAAGGGAGCGCTGCGCCATCGGCGTGTTCATCGCCACCGACTGCTGCCCCAGCGGCGTAGGCGCACTCAGCCGCTCCACGATCCGGATAATCGAGTGCGCCCCGGAGAACAGCAGCGAGACGCCCAGCACCAGCCACACCTCCCACGTGTGCCGCCGCCGCAGCCCCGGGTCGCTCTCCAGCGCCGGCCCGGGCCATGGCCGCCGCGCCGGAATCAGCCGCCGCCGTGCAGGCGCGTCGTCGGACCCTCCGACGGCGGCGGGTGCGGTGCGTACGGGAGGTGCGGGGGCGTCGTCGTGGGGCATCTACTCTCCCTGGGTGGCGGTGAGGAGTTCGAGGGAGGGCTCGAGCGAGCCGACGGGCAGGCCGCCGCCCAGCACCGCCGTGTGGCCGAGCGCGTTCGCGGCGGAGGTGTCCACGCCGAGGAGCCCGAGCAGGTGGAGGGCGGCGAGCATGGTGGGGCGCTGGGAGCCGTCGGAGGCCTTGACCACCACGGCGCCGCCGCCGGGCGCGGAGATCGCGAGCACGCCCTCCGCGCCGCCCTTCGCGAGGATCCCGGGGATGAGCTGCATGAGTCGGGTGTCCAGGGAGGTGGGGCCGCCCACCATGACGGGGTGGGTGCGCATGGCCTCGCAGACGCGGACGCCGTGCGGATCCGCCCAGGGGAGGCGGGCGAACGCCGTGGCGAACTCGCGCAGGGTCAGGGCGTGGATGGGGGCGCCGCAGCCGTCGGTGGTGGTGGCGTGGATGGGGCCCACCAGCTCGGTGATGGTCTCGCGGACGAGCTCCTGGTAGGGGTGCTTCGGGTCCAGGTAGGTGGCGGTGTCCCAGCCGGCGGCCACGCACGCGGCGAGCATCCCGGAGTGCTTCCCGGAGCAGTTGTGCCAGATTCGGCGCGGATCGGGGATGGGGGTGGGGTGCTCGGTGGCGGGGTTGCCGGTGGCGGGGTTGCCGGGGGTGGCGGGCGCGTTGCCGAGGGTGGCGGGCGCGTTGCCGGGAGTGGAGGGGTTGCCGGCGGCGAGGGTGGCGGCGCGGAGGGCGTCCGGGTCCGCGGGAAGGGCGGGCGGGCAGCCGAGCGCATCCTCGTCCAAGCCGGCCGCCGCGAGGGTGGCGCGGACGGCGGCGAGGTGCGCGTCGGTGCCGTGGTGCGAGCCGGCGGCGATCGCGAGTCCCTCACCGGCGAGCTCGGCGCCCGCGCGGAGCGAGGCAATCGCCTGGAAGGGCTTCAGCGAACTGCGCGGCAGGATCGGGGTGTCCGGATCGCCGAGCGCGGCCGCGATGGAGCCGTCGCCTGCCACGGCCACGGCGAGGCCCCGGTGCACGGACTCGCGGAAGCCTCCGCGGATGATGAGGGCGAGTTCGGCGTCGTCGAAGAGGGGGGAGGTGGGCACGGAACGAGCGTAGCGGGCGGC
>CAZTOM010000007.1:5777-7924 GCA_964615555.1 uncultured Actinomycetaceae bacterium | reverse complement strand
CGGGCGGCACGCGCTATGGCGGGCCGCGGCGGGGGCGCGCATGGAAGAATCGGAGGAGGGACCACATGGAGGCCGGCGGCCCGCCCGGGCGATGGGCGGGGGCGCGTGGCCGGGGAGGGAGGGGCGTCCGGATGGCGGAGCTGACCAGGAAGTCGCGGGTGCGGGAGCTGTACGCGCACCCGCTCGGGCGGGACATCGTGGACAAGATCCTGCTCACCATGGGCCGCTCCACGCGCTGGGTGACGAACCCGCTGGTCGCGAACCTGCGCCTCTCGCACCTGGACCGGATCGGATCCCGGGTGGTGGGGCCGGACTTCGTGGACATGCTGATCCGCCTCCTCAACTCCCAACCGGACGTGCCCGTCACCCGCGGCGGCCCCACCGAGCGCGCGTGGTGGAAGGAGGCCGTCTTCTACCAGGTCTACCCGCGTTCCTTCCAGGACTCCGACGGCGACGGCGTGGGTGACCTTGCCGGCATCACCTCCCGTCTGGACTACCTTGCGGAGCTCGGGGTGGACTGCGTGTGGCTCTCCCCCGTGTTCGCCTCCCCCAACGACGACATGGGCTACGACATCTCCGACTACCGCGCCATCATGGAGGAGATGGGCACCATGGAGGACATGGAGGCCCTGATCGCGGGCTGCCACGAGCGCGGGATGCGGATCATCCTGGACCTGGTGGCCAACCACTCCTCCTCCCAGCACGAGTGGTTCCGGCAGGCCGTGGCAGACCCCGACGGCCCCTACGGCGACTACTACTTCCTGCGCCCCGGTGAGCCCGGGGAGGACGGGAACGGCGAGCCGCCCAACAACTGGAAGAGCTTCTTCGGCGGGAGCGCGTGGCGCTGGGTACCGGAGGCGAAGCGGTGGGTGCTGCGGCTGTTCGCGGAGACCCAGCCGGACCTGAACTGGGACAACCCGGCGGTGCGCCGGGAGATCGAGGAGATCGTCCAGTTCTGGATGGCCAAGGGCGTTGACGGCTTCCGCATGGACGTCATCAACTACATCTCCAAGCAGCCCGGCCTGCCGGACGGGGATCCGTTCGTGGGCGAGCTCATGTGGTTCACCGGGATCGAGCACTACTTCGTGGGCCCACAGCTCCACAGCTACCTGCGCGAGTTGCGCAGGCGCGGATTCACGCGCGCGCCGGACGCCGCGCCGCCGGTGAGTACCGCGCGTCGTCGACGCCCGGACGGAAGCCTGGACGCACCGCAGCCGGCCGAGCCGGTGGGACTGATGGTGGGCGAGACGCCGGGGATCGGAATCGAGGTGGGGCGGCTGATGTCCGCGTCCGATCGCGGCGAGCTGGACCTGATCTTCAACTTCGACGTGCTGACGATGCCGGGGGCCACGCGGTGGACGCAGCACGTGTACGACCTGAACTTCATGAAGTCGTACTACAAGAACTACCAGGACCGGATCGGGTCAAACGACTGGATTGCGCTGTTCATCGAGAACCACGACAACCCGCGGATCGTCTCGCGCGTGCTCGGGGAGGATGACGGGAATCCCGTACTGCGGGAGGCCGTGGCGCGGGTGGTGGGCACGATCCTCCTGACCATGCGGGGCACACCGTTCCTGTTCCAGGGGCAGGAGATCGCGGCGATCAACCAGTCGTTCACGGAGATGTCCCAGTTGCGGGACGTGGACTCGTTCGGGCGGTACGCGGACCTGCGCGCCGAGGGGGCCACCGTGGGTGGCGCGTTCGAGGAGGTGCTGTTCGGGACGCGGGACCACGCGCGGGTGCCGATGCGGTGGGAGCCGGGGGAGACGTGCGGGTTCACCACCGGGGAGCCGTGGCTGCAGCCGCGGGAGGAGTCCCGCGGGTTCACGGTGGCGGAGCAGGAGGGGGACCCGGAGTCGGTGCTGAACTGGTACCGAAGGCTCATCCGGCTGCGCCGGCTGCACGAGGCGTTCACCTACGGCCGTATCGAGTTCGTGGCGCCGGGCGCGCGGGACTACTTCGCGTACTTCCGCACCTCGGACGCCGGGGAGCGGTGGCTGGTGGAGATGAACCTGTCCGGGGCATCGGTGGCGCGGCGGAACACCGAGCTGCGGTGTGACGTGGAGTTGGGGACCACCACCGAGCGTGGGCAGATGATGGAGCCGTACGAGGTGGTCATCGCGCGGGTGCGGTGAGGCTCGCGG
>CAZTOM010000007.1:0-5677 GCA_964615555.1 uncultured Actinomycetaceae bacterium | reverse complement strand
GCGGAAAGCACATGTCCCGGACCACCTGATCGCGGTGGTCCGGGACATATTCTTGGCGGAAGCGGTGGGATTTGAACCCACGGTAGGTCTCCCTACACAGCATTTCGAGTGCTGCACCTTCGGCCGCTCGGACACGCTTCCTCGGCGGACAGTTTACCGGCACGCAACCCACGCGCCCAACCGCGCGGGTGGGATCGGGCGGTGGGATGGGGCACACCGGCGCGCAGGCGCGCCAGTGTGGGCCCGGCAGGCGCCGCGGGCGCGCCAGCGTGCGGCCGCCCGATTCCGACGGAAATCAGCAACAGCCCCGGCTGCGGGGGTGCGGCCCGGCAGCGGCCCGGCAGCGGCACGGCAGGCGCGCGGCAGGCGCGCTGGTGCCCGCCTATGCTGGGTCACGTGAGCGGTGGCCATTCGATCGAGGACTTCTTTCCGGGAAATCCCGAGCCCCCGCGCATCCGGATCCGCAACGTCCCGCCCCCGCCGGCGGAGGCGGCGCAGCCGGAGCCGGAGGACCTGGACGCGGCCCTGTTCCCCATCTTCCGGGCGCTGGCGCACCGCAGGATCGCGGTGATCACGGGTGCGGGGATCTCCACGGACTCCGGCATCCCGGACTACCGCTCCCCCGGCTCGCAGCCGCGCAGCCCCATGACGATCCAGCAGTTCATGGCGGAGGAGCGGTGGCGCCAGCACTGGTGGGCGCGCAACCAGGTGGGGTGGCACACCCCGCAGCGGGCGGAGCCGAACGCCGGCCATCTCGCGCTGGCGGAAATGGAGCAGCGCGGGATCGTCTCCGGGGTGATCACCCAGAACATCGACCGCCTTCATGCGCGCGCGGGTACCCAGAACCTGGTGGAGCTCCACGGCCGCTTCGACCGCATCCGCTGCGCCGACTGCGGCACGCACTTCTCCCGCGCCCACATCGCCCGGCTGCTCGATGAGCTCAACCCCGGCTGGGTGGCCCAGCGCATCGCGGACGCGGAGACCGCCCCCGATGCGGACGTGGTCCTCACCGAGACCGCGTCCTTCCGGGTGGCGCCCTGCCCCGAGTGCGGCGGGACGCTGCGCGCGGACGTGGTGTTCTTCGGGGATTCCGTGCCTCCGGAGACCGTGGATGCCGCGGCGCAGCTCGTGGACGCCTCGGACGCCGTGCTCATCGCCGGATCCTCGCTCGCGGTGGCCAGCGCGTTGCGGTTCGTGCGCCGCGCCCACCGGGATGGCAAGCCCATCGCGATCATCAACCGGGGTGCCACCCGCGCGGACGAGCTGGCCACCGCCTCGGCGTATGTGAGTACCAGCCGCGCGCTCCCGTGGCTGGAGCGGCGACTTCCGGACCTGGGCTGAACCCGAAGCCGGGCTGAATCCCGGACTTGGGCTGAACCACCCGCCGGGCTGAACCCATACCCCGGGCCCCCGCCTCAGCGCAGGCTCAACCCAAACCCCGGCCCACGCCTCAGCGCAGGCTGACCCCGCGGTCTGACCAGAACCGGGCCGGGTTCACGTGCTGGCCGTTCTGCCACACGCTCAGGTGCAGGTGCGGCCCGGTGGAGCGGCCGGTGGATCCCACGCCGCCGATCACATCGCCGGCCCGCACGGCCTGGCCCACGGAGACGTACACGCCGGAGGAGTACATGTGGTTGTAGCCAGTCTCCAGGCCGTTGCCGTGGGACACGATCACCACCCAGCCGGAGAGACCGCGGGCGTTGTGGCCGTAGCCCACGTAGGTGACCACGCCGTCGGCGCCCACGCGGATGGGGGTGCCGGAGGGGGCGGCCAGGTCGATGCCGTTGTGGAAGCCTCCCCAGCGCGGGCCGTAGGAGGAGGTGAAGGAGCCGCCGGGAACGGGATGGGCCCATCCGGTCATCCCGAAGTCCAGGCGCTCGGAGGGGTTGTACGCCCGGCCCTGCGCGATCGCGGAGCGCGCATCGGACGCCGCGGCACGCATCCGCGCATCCGCGCTGGCCATGCGCTTCTGGTAGGCGAGCTCCTGGGTGGCCGCCCGGAGCTCCTCGGAGGCGGCACGGATATCGTCCTCGGTGCCGGCCCCACGCAGGGCCTCCACCAACGCAATCACGCCATCGCGCACCGACTCGTCCTCCAGGATGCCCTCGGTCTCCGCGATCAGCGCCTCGGCCTCCTCGAGCACCTCCTGGCGGCCCACATTGGACTCCGCGCTGACCACGCCGATCCCCTCGGCCAGATACAGCAACGTGTTCCACTCGGCCCCGGAGTCCACCGCCACCTGCGGGGACATCTCGATGGCCTCGGTCTCCACCAGGTCCGTCGAGCCGGTGGGCCCGTCCGATCCCGTCGGCTGGCCGGGCGCCACGGGGATGCCGCCCTCGTCGGTCGGCTCGCCCTCGTCCCCGACGACACCGTCTCCACCTTCACCCGCACCCTCACCCGGGCCCTCGCTCGCCTCGCCCTGGGGCGCCGGGTCGGCGTCCTCCTCGGCGTCCGTGGCGCGCCCTGCCGCGGGCTCCGGGGAGTCCTCGGACTGGGCGGCCTCGGGATCGGCGGACTCGGCAGCGGCGGCGCCCTCCGCGGGCTCCTCGCCATCGGCGGCTTCATCGGCCGCGGCGGGGTCGGTCTCGGTGCTCTCGGCCTCGGCGCCCTCAGTATCTGTGGCGTCAGCCCCGATGGCTTCGGGCTCGGCAGACTCGGCGTCTGCGGACTCAGCCTCTGCGGACTCAGCGTCCTCCGGCTGTGCGGTCTCGGCGCTGACGGCCACCTCCTCGGCTGGGGGCAGGGTGCCCTCGAGGGCTGCGCCGGCGTCCACGCTCACGGAGGTCAGGGCCTCGGGATCGGCGTCCCCGGAGCGGTCGCTGCGCGATGTGGTGATGGAGTCACGCTGGAAGGCCACCACACCCTCGAGCAGGTTGTGGGTCTCGAAGGAGCCGTCGGGTGCCACCACCA
Source organism: uncultured Actinomycetaceae bacterium (assembly GCA_964615555.1). GTDB lineage: Bacteria > Actinomycetota > Actinomycetes > Actinomycetales > Actinomycetaceae > JAAZBW01. Next base: position 2,764 of record CAZTOM010000007.1, on the reverse strand, counting down.
CGCGCTGGACGGCCTCGACCGTGGTGTCGGCGGCCTCCCGGTTGTCGCCCAGCAGGGCGTGGACCGGGGCGCCCACGGAGGTCACGGCGAGCGCGGCCAGGACCGCGCTGCGCGAGAGCACAGAGGGACGCGACGCGAAGGATCGCGTGCGAACGGCCGAGCGCGCGATCCCGCGTGATGCCGACGCGGTCCGCTTCCTCGCCGCCTTCGGAGCGTTAGCAGACCGGACGGCGGGAGCCGCCTTCGACCCGGCGGTGGACCGGACGGCGGGAGCCGCCTTCGACCCGGCGGTGGACCTGACGGCGGACTCCGCCTTCGGGACGGCAGCAGACCTGGTGGCGGAGGCGGCCGTAGCGGCGCGGTGGGCGGCCATCGCCTCGCGGCGCGTGCGCGGCGCATCGCCGGTGGCGGGCGCCAGACGGGCGGCGGGCACAGCGGTGCGGTGGGTCTCACGGACCGGGCCAGCCTCCGCCGTCGACGGGGAGGAGGACGGGGCGTCAGGCGTGGCAGTGCGGTACACACGAGAACCGCCCGCGTCCCTACGGGTGCGCGGGCGGGGGGTGGCCGAGGAGGAGTGGGCGGCGGGGCACCGGCCGGCGAGGGCTGCTGTGCCGGCGGAGGCCGGGGTGGCGGCCGAGGGCGCCGTGATCGCGGAGGCGGACTCGCGCAGGGCGCGGGCGGCTTCGAGGGCGCGCAGTTCGCGGCGGGTCATGGGGGCCCGATCGCGGGGTCCGCTGGCGGCCCGGGACTCTGGGGACCCGGGTCGGGGGCTGCCTGAGGCGCCATCGGCGCGCGGCACGGCAGTGTCTTCGATGCGATCAGTCGTCATGAAAAAGGTGGTTCCGGAGTGGTTGGAGGGACCGAAACCTCCTCCAAGATAAGGCGTGAGCACGAGGTTTCCAAGAAGTCACAGAAAGATAACGGTCAAATGTGATGTATCTAACTCAACAAACGGTGAGTCCGCTCACATGGTGGCACCTAATCGGCGTGATTTCGCCATAAATCGGGGATGGTGGGGTGGCGTGTCGGGTGGTGGGGATCGCCGCCCGGCGTGGTACTGAAACGTCGGGAGATTGTGGGGGCCGGCGTGGGGCTTGGAGGGCAGCGAAGGCCAAGCAGGGCAGTGCGCGGGCCAAGGAGGGCAGTGTGCGGCCAAGGAGGGCGTGCGCTGGCCGGCAGCCCACAGGCAGCACCTGGCCGCCGCGGGGCTGTTGACGCTACGGGGTGGCAAGGACGGCTCGGGCGTAGGCGCGTTCGGGGCTGAGGTCCACGTGGGAGCGGCAGGTGTCCAAAAGGAAGCGCTCTGCGTAGTGGCTCGCTGAAATCCCAACGCCGTTCCAATGGGCCAGAAAATACAGCGCTTCCTTTTGGACATCCCGCGTGAACGCCACCGGTTTGTAGGTACCCCGAGTGGGCACCCCGCGCGAAGCCTCCCGGCCGCTGGGCCAGGACTCCCACTCACCTCAGGCTGGCCGGCCCGGCGACGCAGGCGGCTCAGGCTGGGATGCCGCGGGTGGCTCGGGGTGGGCGGTGCGGGCGCTTAGCGGCGCTGCTCGAAGAACTCGCGCAGCACGGATGCGCACTCGCTCTCGCGGATTCCGGCCACCACCTCCACGCGGTGGTTGAGGCGGGAGTCGCGCAGGACGTCGCGCACCGATCCGGCAGCACCGGCCTTCGGGTCCCAGGCGCCCATCACCACGCGCGGTACCCGCGCCAGGACGATCGCGCCGGCGCACATGGTGCACGGCTCCAGCGTGACCACGAGCGTGCACTGCTCCAGCCGCCACTCCCCCGCACGGGCGGCGGCGGCACGGAGCGCGAGGACCTCGGCGTGTGCGGTGGGGTCCTGATCGGCCTCCCGGCGGTTGGCGCCCTCCCCGATCACCTGCCCGGCGGGATCGAGCACCACGGCCCCCACGGGTACGTCGCCCCAGTGGGCGGCAGCGCGGGCGAGTTCGAGGGCGCGCGCCATCGCGGCGTCCTCGATGGGGCTCGCGCCCAGGGCCCGGTTCATGTAACCAACGCTAGCGCGTGGAGGCGGGGAGGCTGCGGGGCGGTGGGGCACAGCGCCCCGCCCACGGCCAAGGGCCCGGCAGTCGCGCCGGGCGGCCAGTAAAGTTGAGCCATGCGCCTCCACGTCCTGGACCATCCACTCATCGCCCACAAGCTCACGGTCCTGCGGGACAAGAACACCCCCTCCCCGGTGTTCCGCCAGCTCGTGGAGGAGCTCGTGACGCTGCTGGCCTATGAGGCCACCCGCGAGGTCCGCGTGGAGGACCGCGAGATCGAAACGCCGGTCACGCACACCATCGGGAAGAAGATGGCGGATCCCACGCCGCTCGTGGTGCCGATCCTGCGGGCGGGCCTCGGGATGCTGGAGGGCATGACGCGCCTCCTGCCCACCGCAGAGGTGGGCTTCCTCGGCATGGTCCGTGACCACGACACCCTGGAGATCACCACCTACGCCAACCGCCTGCCGGAGAACCTCTCCGGTCGCCAGTGCTTCGTGCTGGACCCGATGCTCGCCACCGGTGGCACGCTCGTGGCGGCGATCGAGTTCCTCCTGGACCTCGGCGCCCGGGACGTGACCGCCGTCTGCCTGCTCGCCGCCCCCGAGGGCCTGGACCGCGTGGCGAAGGACATCGGCCATCGCGCCGAGGTGAAGATCGTGACCGCCGCGGTAGACGAGCGCCTCAACGAGCACGCCTACATCGTACCCGGCCTCGGGGACGCGGGAGACCGCCTATACGGCGTGGTGGACTGA